>CAMLBO010000051.1 GCA_946478305.1 uncultured Enterobacterales bacterium | reverse complement strand
CAGTTGACTTTTAATCAATTGGTCGCTGGTTCGAATCCAGCACGGCCCACCACTTTTAAAGTGGGACTCGCAGTAAAGCAGTGCAGGATGAGAACAGATGGTTCGAGCCGAGCGAAGCGAGACGACAACGCGAAAGAGTTGCCCGCAGGCCAAGTCAATCCAGCACGGCCCACCGCTTCTCTATATTGAGAAGCAGACTAAAACGCTCAAGGCGTTTTTTTTCGTTTCTATCCCCCATTAATTCTCAATAAACCCTGCAAGTTTTAAGTCCCTTAAACACTTTTCGCCTAAAGACTAAAATTCCAGCGACTTTTTCGTTCATCTGCGGTATTTTGTTTAGCATACAAAACAAACGGACGAATTTCCTCCGTTATGCTTCCTGAGTCCGGGCGGAGCCCCCGGCCACAAGAGATGATGAGCGATGAGCGAGACTTTAGATCTGAATGCAGCCGTGTATCCTTTTCCTCCTAAGCCGGTCCCGTTAAGCCAGGATGAAAAAGCGTTTTACAAAGACAAAATCAAATCCCTGCTGAAACAGCGCAATGCCGTGATGGTGGCACACTATTACACCGATCCTGAAATTCAGGCGCTGGCTGAAGAGACTGGCGGGTGTGTTGCTGACTCATTAGAGATGGCGCGTTTTGGCAGCCAGCATAAGGCCTCGACGCTTCTGGTGGCCGGGGTCCGCTTTATGGGCGAAACTGCTAAAATTCTCAGCCCAGAGAAAACCGTGCTGATGCCTACTCTTAACGCAGAGTGTTCGTTAGACCTCGGATGTCCAGAGCAGGCATTCTCTGATTTCTGCGACAGTCATCCCGACCGTACTGTTGTGGTCTACGCTAATACTTCTGCAGCCGTTAAAGCGCGTGCTGACTGGGTGGTGACCTCGAGTATTGCGGTTGAGCTTATCGAGCATTTGGACAGCCTGGGACAAAAAATCATCTGGGCACCGGACCGCCATCTTGGTAACTATGTCCGTAAGCAGACCGGGGCCGATATTCTCTGCTGGCAGGGTGCGTGTATCGTTCATGACGAGTTCAAAACTCAGGCCCTGGTGCGTATGAAAGCGTTATACCCAGACGCCGCCGTTTTGGTACACCCTGAATCGCCACAGGCGATTGTCGATTTGGCAGACGCTGTTGGCTCAACCAGCCAGTTGATTCAAGCTGCAAAGGCATTGCCGAATAACCAACTTATCGTCGCCACTGACCGGGGTATTTTCTACAAAATGCAGCAGGCAGTGCCTGATAAAGAGCTTTTTGAAGCGCCCACTGCCGGCGAAGGGGCCAGTTGCCGTACGTGTGCGCATTGCCCATGGATGGCGATGAACGGCCTGAAAGCCATCGCGGAAGGGTTAGAGTTTGGCGGTGTGGAGCACGCCATTGAAGTGGATGAAGCACTGCGGGTTAAGTCGTTGATCCCGCTCAACCGCATGTTGGACTTTGCTGCGCAGCTTAAACTGCGTGTACAGGGTAACGCTTAATCGCGATAAATAACGCAATAGAAGGGAATCGTTATGGATTTTTTAAGCACTAGCAATATCTTGGTTCATATTCCGCTGGGAAAGGGGGGATATGACCTCTCATGGATTGAGGCCATAGGTACCCTGTTTGGCCTGCTGTGTATCTGGTATGCCAGCAAAGAAAAGATTATTAACTATCCGTTTGGCCTGATTAACGTCACGCTCTTCGCGGTCATTTTTTTCCAAATCCTACTCTATGCCAGTCTGTTGCTGCAAATCTTCTTCTTTGCCGCCAATATTTATGGCTGGTATGCATGGAGTCGTCAGACAGCAGACCAACAGGCCGAATTACGCATCCGCTGGTTACCGCGCGGTAAAGCGTTGGTATGGGGCGCGATATGCGTGGCTGGTATTCTGTTGATGACCTTCAATATTGACCGCGTTTTTGCGGCGCTGAGCCAGATTGCTGTCAATCTGATGCAGGCCCTGGGGCTGAATGTTCAGATGCCCGTCCTGCAGCCTGACGCGTTCCCGTTCTGGGACTCCTCAATGATGGTGCTGTCGATCATCGCTATGCTACTGATGACCCGCAAATACGTGGAGAACTGGCTGGTGTGGGTGGTGATTGATGTAATAAGCGTGGCGATTTTTGCTTACCAGGGGGTGTACGCCATGGCGCTGGAATATGTGTTGCTGACGCTGATTGCCCTCAATGGCTCCTGGCTGTGGATCAAAAGCGCGGCTGAGAACGGCTCTAAGCCTCTTCAGCGCGTTTCAAGCGGCAGGGAATAGGATTTATCGTAGCGCCTCCTTTGTGGAGGCGCTGTGCATTTGAGGGCCAAACAGATTAATGATGGTGGGCGTGGCTGTGACCGTGATGATCGTGCCCGGCCTCGGCGGCACTGCTTTCATTGATCAGGCAATCTGGCGTACTGCATTCGCCGTACTCCATCTGGATGGTTGCATGGCCAATACGATATTTTTCCAGCAGATACGTTTGTATCCGGCCCAGCAGAGCGTCATGATCGTGCGGCGGAACAACCTGTACATGCAGCGTCATCAGGCGTTGCTCGCCAATTTGCCATACGTGGACGTGATGCACGCTGCGCACTTCGGGGATGGTAACGGACAGGTCTTTACGCAATTTATCAATATCCACTTCCTGCGGTGTGCCTTCGAGCAGCTCATGAAAACTCTCTTTCATTAAACGCCACGCATTATTCAACACCAGACAGGAGACCAGCACCGACAGTATTGGGTCAATTGGCGTCCAGCCAGTCTTCATAATGATCAGTGCAGCTGCCACGGCCCCAATGGAACCCAACAGATCGCCCATCACGTGCAGTGCCGCAGCCCGTACGTTAAGGTTGGCCTTCTCTTCGCCCTGATGCAGCAACCAGAAAGAGAACAGGTTGGCGAACAGCCCGGCGATCCCCACTGCCAGCATTGTTCCTCCCATCACTGGCTGCGGGTTAACAAAGCGGGTGATGGCTTCCCAAACAATCAGAATGACGATCACCAACAGCGCTGCCGCATTCACAAAGGCAGCCATTGTGGTAAGCCGCAGATAGCCAAATGTGTGGCTGGCGCTGGGTTTACGTTTCGCAAAATGAACCGCCAGCAGCGCAATAAGCAGGGCAGCGGCGTCGGTGAGCATATGGCCGGCATCGGCCAGCAGTGCCAGTGAGCCCGAGATCAAACCGCCAATCACTTCGACCACCATAAAGATCACGGTGATCAGCAATGCCAGCAGTAACCGGCGGCTGTTTTTATCCTGTGGTAAAAAAGATGATGCTGACATACCTTTCCTTAATCTGAAGTGGAGCCGGCACTTTGCGCCTGATATTGCTCACTACAACAATCGCCCATTAAAAAGGGAGCCGAGGCTCCCATTATGCATGTGTTGCACATTAATTACGGTAATCAATCTGTGTCTTGCGAAATCAGTTGCCTGTCGCTTTTGACTGATTGGTCCCCGGAACCTGATCCGGACAGCGGCCGTCTTTACACATGGCTTTCTTATGGTCGATGGTTTTTTTACTGGCTTTGTGATGAGCTTTGTCGGTGCTTTTATGCGTCTTTTTATGGACTTCATTCACCGGCTTGTCAGTGTTATTAATTTTGCTGTTATCAACGCCATTCGGGGCGATTTTTTGTATAGAACCCGGACTGTTGGACTCATTTGCAGAACCATTATTAGAACCTGAGTCACTGCCCTCAGCAAATGCTACACCACTTCCTAACGTCATTGTTGCGGCAAGAATCATAATCGCAAGCTTGTTCATATCTTGTCTCTCCATCTTATGGTTGTGATTTATCGTCGTTGTGCTGCTGTACAAAATGCATCTCTAAAGCCTAGCTGATGATTTGGTGGCTGCAATATTATTGAGACTATTCGTAATGGCTTCACCGGCTTAAAGTGCATTTACACCGGCGCCCAATGCGGCTAGATTGGATGCGTTCAGCATTTCGCTACACCTTCATTTTGAAAGACCCAATGGAACAGTTATGAATTATCAAAACGACGATTTACGCATCAAAGAAATTCAGGAACTTTTGCCTCCGGTAGCGCTTCTGGAGAAATTCCCGGCCACCGACAAAGCAGCAAAAACAGTATCCCAGGCACGTAACGCCATTCATAAGATACTGAAAGGAAACGATGATCGTTTACTCGTTGTCATTGGTCCCTGTTCAATTAATGATCCTAAAGCGGCGAAAGAGTACGCTGCCCGCCTGCTGACCCTGCGCGAAGAGTTGCGGGGTGAATTGGAAATTGTGATGCGCGTGTATTTCGAAAAACCGCGTACTACCGTGGGCTGGAAAGGGCTAATTAATGATCCGCAGATGAACAACAGCTATCAGATTAATGATGGCCTGCGTATTGCACGCAAATTGTTGCTGGATATTAATGACTCAGGTTTACCGGCCGCCGGTGAATTCCTCGATATGATCACCCCGCAATACTTAGCTGATCTGATGAGCTGGGGTGCCATCGGCGCACGTACTACAGAATCTCAGGTTCACCGCGAACTGGCTTCAGGTCTTTCCTGTCCCGTGGGCTTCAAAAATGGCACAGATGGCACCATTAAGGTAGCCATCGACGCCATCAACGCAGCCGGCGCACCGCACTGCTTCCTGTCCGTCACTAAATGGGGCCATTCGGCAATTGTCAGCACCAGCGGCAACAACGACTGCCACATCATCCTGCGCGGCGGTAAAAAACCGAACTACAGCGCTGAAGATGTAAAAGAAGTTAAAGAGGGCCTGAAAAAAGGCGGTTTGCCAGCGCAGATCATGATCGATTTCAGCCACGCTAACAGCAGTAAACAATTCAAAAAACAGATGGAAGTCTGCACTGATGTTTGCAATCAACTCGCCAACGGCGAGCAGGCGATTATGGGCGTGATGGTAGAAAGCCACCTGGTTGAAGGGAATCAAAATCTCGACAGCGGTGAGCCTCTGACGTACGGCCAGAGCGTCACCGATGCTTGTATTGGTTGGGAAGACACCGAAGTCCTGCTGCGTGAACTGGCCGATGCGGTAAAAGCGCGTCGCGGTTAATTCCAAATAATAGAAAATCGTTATCGAGCCCCGTTTTCGGGGCTTTTTTCATTTTTGAGCTTTTCGCGACACTATACTGCCCGCATCCGGGGCCAGACGGGCAATGTCGATCACTGCCAATGCGGTCACCAGAGCGATAATCACAAATCCCAGTCTGAAAGCGATGCCGGGTACCGACGTTAACCCTGCCTCGGTAGCGATAAACTCCCCGGCTCTGATACTGAGTGCGCCAAGCGTTACCCCCAGACCTGCCGCCAGCTGCAATGACGTACTGAATAACGTATTGGCGGAGCTCATTTGGCTGTCAGGCACCTCGGCAAAAGCCAGCGTACTGATCCCGGTAAACTGCATTGACCGGCACAACCCTCCCCAGAACAGCATCAACATGGTTAACATGACCGGGCTGGAAGGGGTGAGAAATGCGCATGCCAACAATGAAAGAGCGCTGAGCAGTCCGTTGACGAGTAATAGTTTTCTAAAGCCAAAATGACGAATCAACGGGGTAGTGGCCGGTTTCATCATCAGATTACCCGCAAATACTGCCAGCACCAGCATACCAGAGTGAAAGGCATTCAGTCCGAACCCTACCTGAAACATCAGCGGCAACATAAAAGGCGCAGCGCTGATCGTGGTGCGAAAAATAAACCCACCGCGCATGGTGACTCTAAAGCTGTTCACCCTGAGCGAACTGAGCCGGATCATTGGGAATGGTGCACTGATCAGATGCCTGACCGCCAACCACAATGCAATACCGCCAGCCGCGAGCAACAGCAAGGCGTCAGCGAAGTTAACTTGCTGCTGGCTGCACAGTTCCAGGCCAATCATTAAGCAGAGCATCGCTGCTCCCATAGCGATGAAACCTTTCACGTCGAAAGGCTGTTTGGCCGTAGTGGTTGTATTGGGGATGAGCCGCCACGCTACAACGATTGCGAGCAGACCAAGGGGGACATTGATGAAAAAGATCCAGTGCCAGCTGGCATAGGTGGTGATAAAACCACCCAGCGGGGGGCCGAGTATCGGGGCTACTAACGCCGGCCAGGTTAACGTTGCTATTGCCTTTATCAGTTGGTCTTTCGGCGTGCTGCGCAATACTACCAGACGGCCTACGGGTACCATCATGGCGCCGCCGATGCCTTGTAATATCCGCATGGCGACAAATTCAGTCACATTCTCTGCCAGGCCGCAAAATAAGGAGGAGAGGGTGAAAATAAGCAGGGCTGCACTGAAGACGTTACGGGCCCCGAAACGCTCGGCGATCCAGCCACTGGCAGGGATCAATACGGCAAGGGTGAGCAGATAAGCACTGATGCCGATGTTTAGATCCACTGCTGAAACACCAAACGAATGCGCCATATCGGGCAGCGCAGTCGCAATAACCGTACCGTCCAGAAACTCCATAAAAAAGGCCCCGGCGACCAGCAGTGCCATGGCTGAAATACCGGGGCTGTGTCCAGCGCCATCGTTTTGCTGAGAGTTTGTTGCCTGATTTACGTCAGCGCGTGACATGACCCATTCCTGTACGGATAAATATTTCCCTACTTTATCACTGAAAACCATAAAAAAAGGGACAGCTTTCGCTATCCCTTTTCTGTTTCTGCAATCATATGCAGACGTGGCGAAATTACTTCGCTTTACCCTGGTTAGCCACGGCCGCGGCTTTCGCTGCGATTTCTTCGGCATTGCCCAGATAGTAATGCTTAACCGGTTTGAAGTTTTCGTCGAATTCATAAACCAATGGCACACCGGTAGGGATGTTCAGTTCAAGAATTTCGTCTTCGCTCAGATTATCGAGGTATTTCACCAGCGCACGCAGGGAGTTACCGTGTGCAGCGATGATGACGCGCTCGCCGCTTTCGATGCGTGGTTTAATCACGTCAGTCCAGTAAGGAATAACGCGATCGATAGTTAAAGCCAGGCTTTCAGTCGTTGGCAGCTCTTCAGGGCGCAGTTTCGCATAACGCGGATCGTGGCCCGGGAAGCGTTCGTCTGCGCGATCCAGTTCTGGTGGAGTCACAGCGAAGCCACGACGCCATTGTTTAACTTGCTCGTCACCGTATTTTGCTGCGGTTTCTGCTTTATCCAGACCCTGCAACGCGCCGTAATGACGTTCGTTCAGTTTCCAGGATTTCTCAACTGGCAGCCATGGCTGATCCAGTTCGTCCAAAACGCTCCACAAAGTGTGGATGGCACGTTTCAGCACAGAGGTGTAAGCAAAGTCGAAATGGAAGCCTTCGTCTTTCAGCAACTGACCGGCAGCTTTTGCCTCAGTACGGCCTTTGTCAGACAAGTCAACATCATGCCAACCGGTAAAACGGTTTTCTTTGTTCCACTCACTTTCGCCGTGTCTTACCAGAACCAGCTTGGTTACAGCCATAGCTAAACTCCTCAATTAACTGAATTTCCAATGATAACGGTTATCATTATATGGCCTGAGCGCCGCAGACGGCAATCTGATTGTGCGCTGCATTACTGCCTGCGCCGCTCGAAGTCCCTTCACCATAGCGAATTTAAGAGTTCACTTCAGCCGTTAGCTGGCTTTTTTCAGACAGGTACTCATAAAGGTCTTACGGGCATCCCCTTTAAGATCTTTTTTCCCTGCATCGGCATTACAGGTTTTCATCTTGTTTTGCTGCTCAGTCATCTTTTGGTCCGGCTTGGTTTCTGCCTTCAGGCAATGACTCATAAAGGCTTTACGTTGATCACCTTTAAGTGACTGAGTGGTGGCTTGTTGATTACAGTCGGTCATTTTTTGACGTTGGGCTGTCTGAGCAGCAGAAGGGGCTTTTGCTGTGTCGGCAGCGAGCGCCGAACCGCCGATGAATAACGTGGCCAGCAGAGGTAAAATTACGGTTAAACGCATAACAGATTCCTTATCAGACGTCCTATTGGCAGGACACTCCCTAAGCGTAGATGGGCCGGCGGACTTTAGCATAAAAAAAGCGAAGGAGGATGAGCGGGCTGTCACATTCCAAGCGGTGAAAGAGGGAG
This sequence comes from uncultured Enterobacterales bacterium, assembly GCA_946478305.1. Classification (GTDB taxonomy): domain Bacteria; phylum Pseudomonadota; class Gammaproteobacteria; order Enterobacterales; family Enterobacteriaceae; genus Ewingella. The sequence continues at coordinate 24,969 of CAMLBO010000051.1, read as the reverse complement.
GAACACCTACAAAACAGGGCCTTACGGCCCTGCTGATATCATATCACTTCAGCTTATAATGCGAAAAATTGATATACCGTTTGTGAGCGGTAGATCTGACCAGGTTTGATCCAGCAGCTTGGCTGAGGCCAGGTCGAGTGGTTTGGGCTGTCGGGCAGAAATTCACTCTCCAGTGCGACGCCCTGATAGCTGGCATATTCGCCGCCAGTGCGGTTAGGGGTGCCACCAAGGAAATTGCCGCTGTAAAGCTGCAGCGCCGGTGCAGTGGTGAACACGCTCATTTTCACTTTACCGTCCGCTGACCACAAATGCGCCGCCGGATGCTCGCCGCTGTGGCAGCTACGGTTAAGCAAATACGCATGGTCATAGCCTTTTACCCGCTGCTGATCACGGTCGCTGAGAAAGTCTTTGGCCAGCGTTTTTGGCGCATTGAAATTCATACCGGTATGTTCAACCGGTGTCGGATCCGCGCAGGGGATGCCGTCGCTGTCGATGGGCAGAAAGCGGTCGGCAAACAGTTGCAGGGTCTGCTGACGCGCATCTTTGCCTTCGCCATCGAGATTGAAGTAAGCGTGATTGGTCAGATTGACAGGGCAAAGTTTATCGACCGTGGCCTTATAGCGGATCTCCAGACGGTTATCGTCCGTCAGCTGATACTGCACTTCAGCCGTCATATCGCCTGGATAGCCCTGATCGCCATCGGGCGAAAACAGCTGAAAACTCACCTTCTGTGCGCTTTGCGACAGGATTTTCCAGCGGCGAGCATGGAAACCTTCCGGTCCGCCATGCAGCTGGTGCACGCCCTGATTAGCGACCAGCAGGTGCGGTTTACAGTCAATCTGAAACTGCGAGCGGGCAATACGGTTGGCATAACGCCCGACCGTAGCGCCGAGATAGGCACTCTGGTTGACGTAAGCCTGCGGATTTTCACAGCCTAGTAGCAGTTCGCGGGTGTCGCCATCGGCCAGCGGTAATTCCAGCGACAGCCAGGTGGCGCCCCAGTCCATGAATATGGCGGTGGTTCCCGCCGCATTTTTCAGTGTGACCAGCGTGAAGGGGGCGCCGTCGGGGGCTAGCAGGGTGTTCTCGGGTTTCAGCATATTCCTGCTCCCTGAGACGCGGTGCAGACATAAAACGTCTCCTTCAGGCCGGTTTGGGCCGGGTATTCGCGGGCGACAGTATCGCGTACGGCGTCAACCAGTTCTTCCGGAATCAGTGCCACGATGCAGCCGCCAAAGCCGCCGCCGGTCATGCGCACGCCGCCCTTGTCGCCAATCACGCCTTTGACGATCTCAACCAGGGTATCAACCGGTGGAACGGTGATCTCAAAATCATCACGCATAGACGCGTGAGACTCTGCCATCAGTTCACCCATGCGTTTCAGATCGCCTGCGGCCAGCGCATCTGCGGCGGCCACAGTACGGTCGTTCTCGGTGATCACATGGCGGGCACGACGGGAAACGACCGGATCCAGTTCGTCAGCAATCGAGAAGAAGAGGGAAGGATCAACGTCGCGCAGTGCTTTCACACCAAAGAAGCGGGCTGCGGTTTCACATTGTTCACGGCGGGCGTTGTATTCGCTGTCGACCAGGCCGCGTTTCACATTGGAGTTGATGATAACCACGGCCGCATTTTTCGGCATGGAGACCGCGCGGGTTTCCAGCGAGCGGCAGTCGATCAACAGCGCATGATCCTGTTTGCCAAGAGCCGAAATCAGCTGATCCATGATCCCGCAGTTACAGCCAACAAACTGGTTTTCCGCTTCCTGGCCGTTCAGCGCTAGCGCTACGCCGTCGAGCGGCAGGTCATACAGGGATTTCAACGCTTGGCCGACCGCAACTTCCAATGAAGCAGAAGAGCTGAGGCCTGCACCCTGTGGCACATTGCCGCTGATGACCATATCGGCGCCGGAGAAATCTTTATTGCGTTGCAGCAGGTGTTTTACTACGCCACGCACATAGTTGGCCCACGGATGGGTTTTGCTGCTGAGGATGGGCTCATCGAGAGAGAACACGTCCTCTTCATTGTCGTAGTCCGCCGCGATGATACGGATCTGGCGGTCATTGCGCTGGGCGCAGGCGATCACCGTTTCGTAGTCAATCGCGCAGGGCAGCACAAACCCATCGTTATAGTCGGTGTGTTCGCCAATCAGATTGACGCGGCCCGGAGCTTTGATTGTGATGGTGGCCGGGTAGCCAAATTTCTGTTCAAAGATTTCCAGGGTTTTGTTTTTCAGTTTCATCATTTCACTCCGGCTTCACGATAATGAACATCACTCACCGCACGCAGGCGTTCGGCCGCTTGTTCTGCCGTCAGGTCGCGTTGGGTTTCAGCCAGCATTTCGTAGCCGACCATGAATTTGCGTACCGACGCTGAACGTAACAACGGCGGGTAAAAGTGTGCATGTAATTGCCAGTGACTGTGGTCACCGGCGGTATAAGGCGCACCGTGCCAACCCATCGAATAGGGGAAAGAGCACTGGAACAGATTGTCATAGCGGCTGGTAAGCTTCTTCAGCACCAGCGCTAAATCTCCGCGCTGCGCGTCGCTCAGATCGGAGATGCGCTGCACATGCATTTTAGGTAACAACAACGTTTCGAAAGGCCACGCCGCCCAGTACGGGACGACGGCCAGCCAGTGCTCGGTTTCTACTACGGTACGGCTGCCATCGGCCAGTTCACGCTGGACATAATCGACCAGCATCGGCGAGCCCTGCTCCTGTAAGTAGGTGCGTTGCAGGCGGTCTTCTCGTTCGGCTTCGTTTGGCAGGAAACTGTTGGCCCAGATCTGGCCATGCGGATGCGGATTCGAGCAGCCCATCGCGGCACCTTTATTTTCGAAAACCTGCACCCAGGGATACGTTTTTCCTAAATCCGCGCTCTGTTCTTGCCAGGTTTTCACCACTTCTTCCAATGCCGCCACGGAGAGCTGCGGCAGGGTTTTGCTATGATCCGGTGAGAAGCAGATCACCCGGCTGGTACCGCGCGCGCTCTGGAGACGCATCAGCGGATCGTCGCTTTCAGGAGCAAAAGGGGTATCCGGCATCAGGGCGGCAAAATCATTGGTAAAGACGTGAGTCCCTTTGTAGTCGGGATTCACGTCACCGGTGACGCGGGTATTCCCCGGACAAAGGAAGCAGTCAGGATCGTGCTGCGGCAGGGTCTCCTGCGATGGCGTTTCCTGCTGGCCTTGCCACGGACGTTTTGCCCTGTGAGGGCTGACCAAAATCCACTGGTCAGTCAACGGGTTATAGCGGCGATGCGGATGATCGATCGGATTAAATTCTGACATACCTCTTCCTTTATTCGGGCAAATATCCGGCGCTTAGTCCGAATATCCTTGTGGATTCTTCGACTGCCACAACCAGGTGTCGTTGGCCATATCTTCCAGCGTGCGGCTAACGCGCCAGTTCAACTCTTTAGCGGCCTTGGTAGGGTCTGCCCAATAAGCTGGCAGATCGCCGTCACGGCGCGGAGCAAAATGGTATTTCACCGGCTTGCCGCAGGCTTTACTGAAGGCATTCACCACTTCAAGCACGCTGTGCCCGAAGCCAGCACCGAGGTTATAAATGTGTACGCCTGCTTTATCACTCAGGTGTTTCATCGCAGCAATATGGCCATCTGCCAGGTCCACTACGTGGATATAGTCGCGTACACCGGTGCCATCGGGAGTCGGGTAGTCATTGCCGAAAATAGACACTGATTCTCGACGGCCAACTGCAACCTGCGCGATAAACGGCATCAGGTTATTCGGAACACCTTGTGGATCTTCACCCATCAGACCTGAAGGGTGTGCGCCGACCGGGTTGAAATAGCGCAGCAGCGTCATGCTCCATGCCGGTTCAGCGCGTTGCACATCTTCGAGAATTTGTTCGACCATCAGCTTGCTGCGCCCGTAAGGGCTGGACGGATGACCGGTAGGGAAATCTTCGACGTAAGGGGTTTTAGGCTGATCGCCATAGACCGTCGCGGAGGAGCTGAAAATAAAATTCTTCACGTTAGCAGCACGCATGGCTTCGAGCAGCACCAGGGTTCCGGTAACGTTGTTGTCGTAGTATTCCAGCGGTTTGGCGACGGACTCCCCCACGGCTTTCCAGCCCGCAAAGTGGATCACGGAATGGATTTTATGTTCGCTGAAAATCTGGTCGAGGATGGCACGGTCGCGGACATCACCTTCATAGAACAGTGGCGTTTTACCGGTCAGCGTATTGATACGCTCCAGTACGCTGGCTTTACTGTTATGAAGATTATCTAAAATGATGGGGGTATAGCCCGCATCAATTAATTGCACGCAGGTATGGCTGCCGATGTAACCGCTACCACCAGTGACTAAGACGTACATAATTGCTCCTCGAAGATGAAGTAGGGATAAGAATATCACGCAGTAGTGCTGAAAAAGGTGATCTGTGCCCAAGAATATGGAATCGCTTACATTGCCAGTTTACCACTGTTATCACGGGCAGGACAGTCAGGGTCAGGAGGTGAAGAGGGCGAGGTGGAAGCCTGTCAGACTTATAGTGTAACCGATTACACTTATGAAAAACCTGCGGGAAAACCCAATAAATTCCCGCACGTTTATAGAATTTTTACTTCAAATGATCTTGCTGATAGCGATAAATGTCGCCGTCAGGAATAAAAGAAAGACGGTGGGTGATGCACTCTGGTGCATCTTCGGCATGGTGCGAAACAAACAGCAGCTGAGTATCGCCTTCGCTGATAAGCACGTCCACAAACCGACGCACTAACTGGCGATTTATCGGATCCAGCCCCTGCAATGGCTCATCAAGAATAAGCAGTGCCGGGTGTTTCACCAGTCCGCGGGCAATCAGCGCCAGACGCTGTTGTCCCCAAGAGAGGCTGTGGAACGGTGTATCGCCTTTATTGCCGCCAAGACCGAGCAGTTCCAGCCATTGGCTGGTCAAATAGCGTTGGCGGTCCGATACCGCCTGGTAGATTCCTATGGAGTCAAAGAAACCCGACGTAATGACGTTGCGTACGCTGGAACTGACACGGTAATCCAGGTGCAGGCTGCTGCTGACGTAACCAATATGGCGTTTAATGTCCCAGATAGTCTCGCCACTGCCGCGACGACGGCCAAACAGCGTCAGATCATTGCTGTAACCCTGAGCATGGTCGCCGGTTATCAGGCTCAGCAAGGTTGATTTTCCCGCTCCATTTTCGCCGACAATCTGCCAGTGCTGCCCCTGATCCACCCGCCAGCTGAGATTATGCAAAATAGGACGATCGTTATACTCCACCACGCCGTTGCGCAGTACGATCAGCGGGCTGTCGGCGGGCGGCCTGACGCGTTCGCCAGGATCTTCAGACTCCGGCAGTGCCATCCCTTTAAGATTTTCACTGTGCGCCAGTTGCGCCACCAGCGCTTCGGCCATCACGGTTTCACGTGGGCCAACTGTCGCCAGCGTGCAGTCAGCCAGCACACCAACGTGTTGAACAAACGCAGGGATATCATCGAAGCGATTGAGCACCAACGCCACCGTTTGGCCCTGCTGCGACAGGCCGGCCAGCAGCTCAGCCAACTGGGCGCGGGCATTGACGTCCAGTCCGTCAAAAGGCTCGTCCAGGACCAACAGATCGGGTTGCTGCATCAATACCTGGCAGAGCAGTGTTTTGCGGGTTTCACCGGTGGATAGATATTTAAAGCGGCGGTCCAGCAGTTTGCTGATGCCGAATTGGGCGGCCAGTGCGGCGCAGCGCGGCGGATCTTTGACCTGTTCCTGAATTATTTCGGCGGCGGTGCGACCGGTGTCTTCTTCTCCGGGACTGAGCAGGTCAGTGTTATTACGTTGCCACTCCTCTTCCACCAGTTTCTGTAACTGTTCGAAAGAGAGGCGCACAGGGTGGGTAAAATCACTTTGGCTTTCGCCGTTGAGCAGTATCAGTTCTCCTGCCAACGCGCGGGCCAGGGCGGATTTACCGCTGCCGTTTGAGCCGACAAAAGCCCAGCTTTCGCCCCGGTTAATGTTTAATTCAGAAAGAGTGAGGGTGCGGGTGTCGCTAAGGCGGTAAACGCCTTGCGAGATGTGCAACGATGCCATATCCCATCCATATTGAGTCGTTATGTTATGAATTAAGGGATAGGCGCATCAGCAAATGAAGTCAATTGACAATTCTGCAAACTGTCAAATCTTATTGTGCAAGATTCTGAATTATATTGTGTTTTCTAGCACAGCGTGGCGACGATCACCTTGTCATCGTCAAATTCGGCAAATAATTTTTGCCCTGCCTGTAGTGCTAAACGGGCCACGTCGGCATCGGTGACGGTGGCGCACAGAGTTTCGCCACCGATAAGCGTGATCAACACTTCACTGTTCCCGTTGCCGTGCTGAATGCTCAGCACCTCACCAGCCAGTGAATTATGGGTATTGAGGGGTTGTGTGGCCAGGGTGATCCATGGTGCTTTGATCAGCACCAGCACCTCTTTACCCGGTGACAATGCCAGACGGTCAGCACTTTGCTGGGTGACGGCAGCCCGAATTCGTGTTTTACCGTCATTGAGTAAGACCTCAATGTGCTGCTGTATTTCCTGATGGTCGCGCCTGACCACGTTGCCAAAGAACTGATTACGTGCACTGGTTTGTAATGAGAAGCGCGAAATTGCTGCCAACAGGCTATCAAGCGGCAGCGTATCTTTTTTTAATACGTCGAAGGCTTTTTGCTGGATTTGTGCCAGCAGGTCATACAGTTGAATCAGCCGGTCGCCGTAGTGAGTGAGGATGGCACCGCCACCGCCTTTGCCGCCGGTACTGCGTTCTACCAGCGTCTGATCCGCCAACTGATTCATTTCATTAATCGCATCCCAGGCACTTTTATAGCTGATGCCCGCCAGTTTCGCGCCCTGACTGATTGAACCGGTGATTTTGATCTGCTTGAGCAATTCAATACGGCGCGGATCGGCGAAGATTTTCTGCTGGAGCTTGAGCGTTAACAGGATTTCAGCTTGCATAACGGGCTTTCCTTAAAGTCGATGGTTGCATTGTCGCCGATCCGTGGGCTGACTTAAACTGCCTCAGCCGTTTTACCGGGCTAAGTTGGTTAAATGCTAAAGTAATCTCGGGTCGGTACTGCTATTATTGCTGAAGGTATGTTTTATCACCGCCGGTACGGCGTGTGTCAGCCAGTTAAGTGAGGCGATCATGTTAGAGCTTTTAGAAAGTTTGGTCTTTGCGGTGATCATGGTTCCGCTATTTATCGCTGTGATCCTGGGGATGATTTGGGGGATGGGCTCTCTCTTTAACATTCTTTCCAACGTGGGTCATTCCAAAGAAAAACGCGAACAGCCGCAACAGCGCTGATACGCAGAAGAATTATAGAACCCGGCCATAGCGCCGGGTTTTTTATACCCGTTATTCTTCGAGTTGCCTCGACGTTAGTTGCCTTCTTTCATCCCCCGTTACTGACATTATTAAGGCCCTTGGCTTCACTGCGTTGCTGGCTGAAGGTTAACCGGATGATTTTGAGTTCCGTGACTTTCATGGTGCAGATCAACAACCCTTTAATTCCTGCTGATAAATCAGATGACAACCCATTTTTCCACGCTATATTAACGCCTATATAACGAGGCGTAATACTAATGGGGAAATTAAGATGAATGTATCATGGGGTAAAATGTTGGCCACCACTGCGCTGGTCGCCGGATTCACCATTCAGGCGCAGGCTGCGGATAAAATCACCGTCTTTGCCGCCGCATCGCTGACCAATGCCTTGCAGGACATTGCAACTCAATATCAGAAAGAGAAGGGCGTGCAGGTGGTCTCTTCGTTTGCTTCCTCTTCGACGCTGGCCCGCCAGATTGAGCAGGGTGCACCGGCCGACCTGTTTATTTCTGCCGATCAGCAATGGATGGATTACAGCATTCAGAAGCAACAGATGGTGGAAAACACCCGCTATACCCTGCTGGGAAATGAGCTGGTATTGATTGCCGCCAACGCCAGTAAAATCGATAAAGTGGATATCAGTGATAAAACTGACTGGACCAAACTGCTGGGTGACAGCCGTTTGGCGGTTGGTGACCCTGACCACGTTCCTGCCGGGATTTACGCTAAGGAAGCCCTGCAAAAACTGGGGGCCTGGACCACGCTCGAACCTAAACTGGCACGCGCCAGCGATGTTCGCGCCGCGATGGCACTGGTGGAGCGCGAGGAAGCCCCACTGGGTATTGTCTATGGTTCAGACGCTATCGCCAGCAAGAAAGTCAAAGTAGTGGGCGTGTTCCCTGCCTCCAGCCACAAACCTGTCGAATATCCGATGGCAATGGTTAAAGGCCATGAGAATCCAGTTGTCACTGCATTTTATGACTACCTGAAAACACCTGCTGCCGCGGCTATCTTCAAACATTACGGATTTACGCCGCGCGGCTAATGCTGCAAATTTCGCGCTAATCCTGACGTCATCCCCACGGGGATGACTTTGTCCCACCGCCCGCGCACCACCCTATTTATTCCATAATGCTATGCCATAATAGAATTCCGAACGCTCAAGCCACCGTGGATGCTCATCATGCTTAATACCCTGAACTCTAAATCCCGTTTTTCCCCGTGGGTTTTAAGCAACATGGCAATTGGTGTCGCACTCCTTTTGGTGGTGCTGGTTGCCTGGGAGTACTGGAGCGATTTCGTGCTGATGTGCATAAATATGCAGATCTATATGCATCGCTATCTGGTGCTCTATCTACTGCAAATTCGCAGTGGAGAGTTCAGCGGCGGACTATTTCTAGTTATCAGCGGTTTTATTTATGGTTTTCTGCATGCGGTTGGGCCTGGGCACGGTAAATTTGTCATCACCACTTACCTCAGCACCAGCCATGAAAACATGGCTGCCAGCCGTTTAATCTCCTTTGCAGGCAGTATGATGCAGGGCGTGGTTGCGATAGTTTTCGTGTGGCTGCTGGCCGTAATATTCAATTTTTCGATGGGTGATCTCAGTCTGAGCCGGTGGTATGTCGAAAAGGCCAGCGCGGTATTCATCGCCGTTTTTGGTCTTATCACGCTGGGACGCGCGTTTGGCGTGACGCCCTGGCGCAGGAAGGCAAAACGCCCATTAGCCCATTTTTCTGCTTCTGATAATCAGCCAAAAATCGGCCTGGCCCATGCCCATGCCCATGCTGGCGAGGATTGCGGCTGTGGACACAAGCATCTCCCGACACAAGATGATTTGCGTGGCACATTAGCCTCGCGCGGGTGGGTGATTCTGTCGATGGGTATCCGCCCGTGCAGCGGTGCGATTTTGATTCTGGTTTTTGCTAACGCCGTGGGTATGTTTCGCTGGGGCATTGCAGCGGTTATGAGCATGGCGCTCGGAACGGCGCTGTCAATTATGATAGTCGCCATGCTGGTGACCCGTGCCCGCGATAAAATGCTGAAAATCAATGCGCAAAGCGCCATTATGCGTTGGCAATATGCCAGCAAGGCCTTACTGCTGTTCGCTGGCGTGTTACTCATTCTTTTCGCGATGGTGCTTTTTTTCTCGGTGATCCCGGTGAGTGACAACGTGGATTTCGTGGCCGCGGGATGTTAGACGTGGGGGAGGGCGATTAAAGCCTTTGGCGTTTATGCCGATATTTTATCTCTGGTATCACAATAATTCAGGATTAACGAACCGACATGATGTTGAGTGAATATGAGTGGCAGGCGGTACTTCTCAGTCTGAAGGTCTCAAGCCTGGCCGTTATTTGCAGTTTGCCACTGGGTATTCTGATGGCGTGGATTCTGGTTCGCTGCCGTTTTCCGGGTAAGTCTCTCCTCGACAGCATTATCCATTTGCCGCTGGTGTTGCCGCCGGTGGTGATAGGCTATTTGCTGCTGGTGGTGATGGGCCGGCGCGGTGTGGTGGGCGAGTGGCTCTATAACTGGTTCGGATTTAGCTTCAGTTTTAGCTGGCACGGTGCCGTTCTGGCCTCGGCGGTGGTGGCTTTTCCGTTAATGGTGCGGGCGATCCGCATGTCGCTTGAGGCGGTGGATACCAAACTCGAACTGGCTGCCCGTACCCTTGGTGCCACGCCATGGCGGGTATTTTTCACCATCACGTTGCCGCTGTCGGTGCCAGGAATTATCGTCGGCATTGTGCTGGCCTTTGCCCGTTCGCTCGGCGAATTCGGCGCCACGATTACCTTCGTGTCGAACATTCCTGGTGAAACCCGCACGATTCCGCTGGCGATGTACACCTTGATTGAAACGCCAGGGGCTGAAGGTGCCGCCGCACGGCTGTGCGTGCTGGCCATTGTGCTCTCGCTGGCATCCTTGATGATTTCTGACTGGCTCGCCAAGCGCAGCCGTATCCGGCTGGGGGGCTAATGCTCGAACTTGATTTTAGCCAACAGCTTGGCGATCTAACCTTACAGGTTAGCCAGAGCTTACCGTCTCAGGGCATAACTGCGATTTTCGGCCTGTCCGGCGCGGGCAAAACTTCCTTGATTAATGCTATCGGTGGTCTGACCCGCCCTGATTCCGGGCGCATTGCGCTCAACGACCAGCTGTTATTCGACGCAGAAAAAAACATTTTCCTGCCGCCGGAAAAGCGCCGTATCGGCTATGTCTTTCAGGATGCCCGGTTGTTTCCGCACTACCGCGTGCAGGGAAATCTGCAATACGGTATGGCTGCCTCCATGCGCGGGCAGTTCGACAATATTGTGGCGTTACTGGGGATAGGCCCGTTGCTCAATCGTTTTCCGCTGACGCTCTCTGGCGGGGAGAAACAGCGGGTGGCGATTGGCCGGGCGCTGCTGACGGCACCTGAAATCCTGCTGATGGATGAACCGCTGGCCGCGCTGGATTTACCCCGCAAACGCGAACTGATGCCCTATCTGGAAAAACTGGCGAAAGAGGTGAGTATTCCGATCCTCTATGTCACGCACAGTCTGGATGAAATCCTGCGGCTGGCTGAGAAGGTGCTGGTGCTGGATAACGGAAAAGTGCTGGCGATGGGGGATCTGGAAGCCGTCTGGGCCAGCAATATCATGCGCCCGTGGCTGCCACGTGAAGAGCAGAGCAGCGTGTTAAATGTCAGCGTGCTGGAACACCATCCGCGCTATGACATGACCGCGCTGGCGATTGGCGATCAGCGTTTGTGGATTGGTAAGGTGGATGCCCCCGCCGGTACGCCGATGCGTGTACGTGTTAACGCCGCCGACGTTTCTCTGGTGCTGCAACCGACGGCCAACAACAGCAGTATCCGCAATATTTTGCCTGCAAAAGTTCTCGAATGTCTGGAGATCGGCACGCAGGTGGAAGTCAAACTGGCGATGGCCGACCATATTCTCTGGGCGCGTATCACGCCATGGGCGCGTGACGAACTGATGGTACGTCCAGGACAGTGGCTTTACGCACAGATCAAGAGTGTGTCGTTAAGTCGCTGACGCTTTTTGATGTGAAATGAGAATCACAGGACATGACGGAGTGTGTGCCCTGTGATTTGCTCGCGAGGAAACTTACGCCAGCACGCGCGTACGGATCACTTCTGCAATACCCGGCTTCTCGTGGTCATCGATAACCAGCGCAGCGCGCTGCTTGATTGCATCGTCCGCATTGCCCATTGCCACGCCTAAACCGACATTCTCCAGCATGCTCAGATCGTTATAGTTATCGCCGAAGGCGACAACCTCCTGCATGCTCATGCCCTGAGATTCTACCCACTCTTGCAGACGACGGCCTTTACTGTTGCCGCCTTTGGCGACGTCTACCTGGTCATGCCATGACCATTCGCACGCCAGACCCAGCTCCTCTTCGGCCTGTTTGGCGAAGGCGCGTAGCGTATCGTGGTCAGCGTGCGAGGTGGCGAACTTCCAGACGGAGTGCGCCTCGTCGGCCGCGTCACGCAGGCTGTTGACCTGCACAATGTTCGGACGCTGGCCTTCCGGCAGCGTTTCGCCCCAGGCAATTGAACGAATAACGTGCCCGCTCGGTTGCTGATAGAGCATTGCGTCGTCGACATACAGCAGGCCGTGAATTCCGTGGTACTCGAGCAGATCCACCACTTTTTTGGCTTTGATTTTATCCATTGGATCTGAGGTGATGACTTTACGCGCCTGATAGTCATACAGGTAAGTGCCGTTACAGCAGATGGCCGGGGTATCAAGTTGCAGAGCCTGATAGAAAGGGTGAATAGCGACGTGATGGCGGCCGGTCACTACGATAACCTGAATGCCCTGAGCGCGGGCGTCGGCCAGCGCCGCCAGAGATTCAGGCAGGATACGTTTTTGACGGTCCAGCAGGGTGCCGTCGAGGTCGAGAGCGATTACGCGATAAGTCATAAGAAACCTATAAGAGGGTCAGAGGATCGAAGAAATTCTCGCCATATTACACCCTTAGCCCAGATGAGAGAACCTCGCATCAGGCGCTAAACCCGTCACTCCTTCTCTGGGTTATCGTGGTAATCTGAACTACGCTTTAAAAAAACATAACGACTCATTGAGTGTTAATAAGGAGATGTGATGAAGCAAGTTGTCTACGTTGCCAGCCCTGATAGCCAGCAAATCCACGCTTTTCGCCTTGGTGAAGAGGGTGAGCTGAGCCTGCTGCAGACCGTTGAGGTGCCGGGTCAGGTACAGCCGATGGTGATTCATCCTGACGGTCATCGTTTGTATGTTGGTGTACGTCCTGAATTTGGCGTGCTGACTTACCGTATTGATCACGAAGGTAAACTGGAGCAAGCTGCCATGGCTCCGCTGCCGGGCAGCCCGACGCACGTGGGCGTTGATTTGCAGGGGCGTTTCCTGTTCTCAGCGTCCTACAGCTTTAACAACGTCAGCATCCATCCGATTAATGAAAAAGGCGAAGCGCTGGCGCCACTGCACGTGCTGGAAGATATTCAGGCACCGCACTCGGCCAATATTGACCCGACCAACCAGTTGCTGATGATCCCGGCACTGAAAGAAGATCAGATTCGTCTGTTCGATTTCAGTTCGCAGGGTGAAGCGACGCCGCACCAACCGCAGGCGCTGCACACCGCTGCTGGCGCAGGTCCACGCCATATGGCTTTCCATCCTAATCATCATTTCGCTTACTGCGTTAATGAGCTTAACAGCAGCGTTGATGTGTACCAGAAAGACGTCACCAGCGGTGAATACCGTAGGGTACAGACGCTGGACATCATGCCGGCTGATTTCAAAGAGACCCGCTGGGCAGCAGATATTCACATTACGCCAAACGGTAAATTCCTCTACGCCTGTGACCGTACTTCAAGCCTGCTTTCAGTGCTGAGCGTGTCTGAAGACGGTAGCGTAGTGACGCTGGTAGGACATCATGCTACGCAGACGCAACCACGAGGTTTCAACATCGACCATCGCGGTCGCTTTGTGATCACCGCAGGTCAAAAATCGGATGCTATTGAAGTGGCGAAGATTGATCAGAACAGCGGCGAGTTGACTACCCTGAACGAGTATCCCGTAGGCAAAGCCCCTATGTGGGTATCGATTCTCGAACTGAGAAATTAATTCGGCTAATGCTTTCGTCCGTATACTGAATGCCCTACTGATATGAAAGTACGCCCCAGCCCTTGTGACTGGGGCTTTTTGTTTTCTTTAGCCCTTCGTGCCATTGATAAGAAATATTTTCATCTCCCTCTAAATATTGTGCCTACCTTGTCGATAACTCTTCCCGTTACCCCAATACCTATTCGCCACGCGTTATTCACGTTTTACGCTAAAAAACAGGGAGAGCAGAATGAGTTTATCGTCAGGGATCACCGGTGTTTTCAATAACGCTAACATCGCCACCAAGCTTGCGTCAGGATTTACGCTGGTCCTGCTGCTCGGTTCTTCTATTGCCGCCTCGGGAATTTATCATCTGACCAGCATCAGTGAGCGGGCGGAAAAAGCCACATTGTTAAAAAGCGTCAATGACCTGTTGGGGGAAGCGAAATATACCCGCCTTTCCTACCTCGCTAACCACGAACAAAAATATGTCGAACAAAATCGGCAGGCGCTGGACAAGCTGGAAGGGAAGTTGGCGCAGGTGGCTACCTATCATTGGCAGCCTGTAGACCAGGCTCAGGTGGATGCCATGCCGGGGAATGTGCAGCGCTACCGCGAAAACTGGCAAAACACCCTGAATCCACCTGCGGGCAGCAATGCGGAACAAACCCGGGCAGAACTTGCTGCCGCCGGATTGGCGCTGACCACGGCATCGGATCAACTGCTCGACCACGAAATGGCTTATACCCAGAATGAAGTGAGCCGTACCATCAAAGAGATGCTGCTGATCATCGCTGCCAATATTGTAATGGGTGCGCTAATCTCATGGCGTATGACCCGGCAGATAACCCAACCCCTGCGTCAGACGTTGGACGTGGCCAGACGTATTGCCGCTGGGGACTTGACGGCTCATGTCGTCAGCAGCAGCAATGATGAGGTCGGCCAACTTACCCGTGCCGTCGAAGGTATGAACCAGAACCTGCGAGGGATTATCGGTGATATCCGCCATGGCGTATTGCAGGTGACCAGAGCCTCCGGTGAGATTGCCGCTGGGAATATCGATCTCTCCGCCCGAACTGAACAGCAGGCCTCGGCGCTGGGGCAAACTGCCGCCAGCATGGAACAACTGACGGCGACGGTGAAACAGAATGCTGACAATGCCAGCGAAGCCAGCAAACTGGCTTCCTCCGCAGCCGATACTGCCAGTCGCGGAGGCAAAATAGTCAGTGATGTGGTGGGGGTAATGAAAGATATTGCCGGCAGCTCCAAACAGATCTCTGAAATCACCTCCGTCATTAACAGCATCGCTTTCCAGACCAACATTCTGGCGCTGAATGCTGCTGTAGAAGCCGCACGAGCCGGTGAGCAGGGGCGTGGGTTTGCGGTGGTCGCCAGTGAAGTGCGTAATCTGGCGCAGCGCAGCGGGCAGGCAGCAAAAGAGATTGAAACGCTGATTGGTTTGTCGGTGAGCAAGGTCAACAGCGGCTCTGCACTGGTGGGCAAAGCCGGTGATACCATGCAGGAGATTGTCGATTCCGTCGGACACGTCACGCATATTATTCATGAAATTGCGTCGGCTTCTGAGGAGCAGAGCCGGGGCATCAGCCAGATAGCGCTGGCGGTGGCCGAAATGGATACCGTGACGCAGCAGAATTCGGCGCTGGTTCAGCAGTCAGCCAACGCGGCTGCCGCGCTTGATGAGCAGGCGGTGAATCTGGAAGAGACCGTGGCCATTTTCCAGCTGGGTAACGAGGCACCGAAGCCTGCGTGACGCCGTTATTCAGAGTGGGCCAGAGGCAATAAAAAAGCCGCCGGGGTTAAATCCGGCGGCTTTTGCCTGTCCTGTCTGCGGCTTATTTCGCCGGAGGGGTCATGACGTTGTTGTACTGCCACAGGCGGTTGAAGTTCACATCGTTCAGATCGCGCTGCTGTTTTTCATCTTTCGGAGCATTACCGGTAAAGGCACGACCGGAGAAGGCCGCATCACCCCAAGGGTGCAGCTGGTTGTAACCGCTGTCGATCTGGCTGTCGCGGATCACCACCTGGCTGTTTGGCGTAGTGCCAGGCACGTAGCCGTTCTCCGCACCTTCATCCCAGGCACGACCCAGTTGAGCTTTCACTGCCTGGCCTTCGAAACCACGGTCAGTGGTCAATGCACTGTTAGTCACCAGGAAACCGTAAGGCGCGTTGGCCGGCGTATTTGGGGCGAAGACCGAAGGCTGTTTCACGCCACGGCTGCTGACAGTATGGAATTCAACGTGGTCAAACACCGCGCTTGAACGGCCCACGACGTAATCCACATCCCCTTCGATCAGGCTGTTCTGCACGTAGGCACGGCTGTAACGCTTGTTATCTGGCTGGTTTTTTACGTTAGCGGTGGTCAGCATCAGGGTGTTCTGACGGCCAATCAGACGTACGTTATCGAGCAAAATATTGTCGCCGTCGGTGCGTAAAGCCACAGCAGGGTGATCGCCTGCATCAACGCTGTCGAGCGTGCTGTTGACGATGGTCAGGTTTTGCAGTTGCAGACCGCTGCTCTGTGACCAGACGGTGGCCGTACAGCCAGCACCGAGGGTATCGGACGGCTGGGTGGCACAGATATTGAACATGTACCAGGCACGGTTACCTGGAATGAACTCGCCATTCGGGCTCATCGTTGCGCGGTAAGCCGCCGGAGTGACGGACGCTTCCAGACCCTGCTGGATCACGACGTCGCCCGGATTGGTTCCGGCGCCGAACAGGGTGATCGGTGGTGCACCGGAAGGAATGTACACCGCGCCGGTATAGGTACCTGGGAGGATTTTAATGAACACGCGCTCGCCGTGGTTACGCACGCGCAGCGCCGCTTCCACTGCCTGTTGAATATTGGTATAGGCCGCGCCGTCGGTACCCATTTGCGGGCCGACCACGAAGTCTGTTTTCACATCGCTGGTGGCGATCAGTTTAGGGAACCAGCCCTGCTGCTGAACCTGCAGGGAGCGGCCGCCGAAGGCCAGATATTGTTTGGCCGTAAAGTTTGCAGCTTCATCCGGGGTGAGGATGGGGTCAACAGCGGTGCCCGGTGCGACCTGGCTGGAGAGGCCTTCGTGGCTGCTGCTACAGGCCGCCAAAACCAGACTGACGGACAACATGGCGCAGGCGCGCGACAGGGTGGAGATTTTCACTGGGTCTGACTCCTTGATAAACGACAAAAAGCGGCGGTCAGCAAGACTGACCACCGCGTTGCATTCTGACTGGCTCTTTTATACCACAGCAATCAGCTGTATATCACCGTGAGAGATGATTTACCCAGTGAATGGAAATGGATATTGAAACCCAGATAAGCGCCGCTGGCTTCTTCATTGACCTCCAGCTGGTCTACGTCCAGGGCATACACTGTAAATTGATAACGGTGACTTTCGCCTTTTGGCGGCGCTGCACCGCCGTAACCGGCCTTACCGAAATCAGTACGAGTTTGTACCGCACCGGATGGCAGACCCGGTTGACCGGAGCCCGCACCTTGCGGTAATTCGGTCACGTCCGCCGGAATATTAGCGACCCCCCAATGCCACCAGCCAGAGCCGGTAGGGGCGTCCGGGTCATAACAGGTGATCGCAAAACTTTTAGTGCCTGCGGGAGCACCGCTCCAGGTCAGATGCGGGGAGAGGTTTGCTCCGCTGTAGCCCATGCCGTTGAACACCTGAGTTTCCGGCATTTTTTCGCCGTCTTTTAGATCATTACTGGTTAACGTAAATGCCATAACACCCTCGTCGTAATGTGATTGTTTTCAATGCGTTTTAGCTTATTTGATGACGTTGCCGCCCAGCAATGTCAATAGTGCCTGGGCAACGCTTGCGGATGACGCCGGGTTTTGGCCGGTAATGAGTTTGCCATCGGTCACAACATATGGTCGCCAGTCTGCCGCTTTACTGTAATCACCGCCGTTTTTCTTCAGTTCGTCCTCGACCAGAAACGGCACGATATCCGTCAGGCCAACCGCATCTTCTTCGCTGTTGCTGAAACCGGTCACTCGTTTGTCTTTCACCAGCGGCGTTCCGTCGGCCTGTTTCACATCTCGGAACACGCCGGGCGCGTGGCACACAGCGGCAACAGGCTTACCGGCTGCCCAGAAATCTTCGATCAATTTTACCGAATTTGCGTCTTCAGCCAAATCCCACAACGGACCATGACCGCCAGGATAAAACACCGCATCAAAATCTGCGACGTTCACCTCTGACAGTTTGACGGTACTGGCCAGGGCATGTTGCGCGTTTTTATCCTGGCGAAAACGTTCAGTGGTTTCCGTCTGGGCATCTTTCTCGTCACTTTTCGGATCCAGCGGCGGCTGGCCACCTTTTGGAGAGGTCAGTGTCAGTTCGGCACCGGCATCCAGAAACTGATAATAGGGTGCGGTGAACTCTTCCAGCCAGAAACCGGTTTTCTTGCCGGTGTCGCCAAGTTTATCGTGCGACGTCAATACAATCAGTAACTTCATGTTATCTCCTGTGTGCCCGGAAAGGTCCGGACAAACCTGCCATTAACGGTTTTCTTTACCGACTTGTACCACCAGCTTGCCGAAGTTTTTACCTTCCAGCAGCCCGATAAACGCCTGCGGTGCGCTTTCCAACCCGTCCACAATGTCTTCGCGGAATTTCACTTTTCCACCTTCGAACCATTCACTCATCTGTTTGGCAAATTCCGGATAGCGATGGCCGTAATCATCAAAAATGATAAAACCTTGCATGCGCAGACGCTTTCTTAAAATCGTACTGGCCAGCATAGGGAGGCGATCCTGACCCTCTTTCAGACCGGTGGCATTGTACTGCGACACCAGCCCGCACACCGGAATACGCGCTTTGGTATTGAGCAGTGGCAGGACGGCATCAAACACGGCACCGCCGACATTTTCGAAGTAAACATCAATGCCGGCAGGGCAGGCCGCTTTGAGGCGCTTATCCAAATCTGCTGCACGGTGGTCCAGACACGCATCGAAGCCGAAATGCTCAACGGCGTAGCGGCATTTTTCTTCGCCACCGGCGATACCAATCACGTTACAGCCTTTGATTTTAGCGATTTGCCCGACCAGCGAACCCACCGGGCCGGTGGCGGCGGCCACGACCACGGTTTCACCGGGTTGCGGCTGGCCGATATCCAGCAGCCCCATAAATGCGGTGAATCCCGGCATACCCAGCACGCCGAGCGCCAGGGAAGGATGCTTGAGTGCCGCACCTTCCAGTTTTTTCACGACGTTGGCATCAGCAACGGAATAGTCCTGCCAGCCGGTGCTGGCAACCACCAAGTCGCCGGGCGCGAAACTGGTGCTGTTTGAACTGACGACCTGCGACACCGCACCACCGGTCATCACCTCACCGATTTGCACCGGCGCGGCATAAGAGGGGGCATCGCTCATCCGGCCACGCATATAGGGGTCAAGGGAGAGAAACAACGTGCGCAGCACCAGCTGTCCCTCTTTTGCGGTGGGAATATCCTGTTTTTCCAGACGGAAGTTATCTGCGGTCGGTGCGCCATGTGGGCGTGAAGCCAGCACAAAGCGGCGGTTTACGGATTGACTCTGAGACATACAAACTCCTTCATTGACGCGGATCCTGAGGCAGCCATCGGTGGATGGAAACCTTTGTCATGGGGAATAAGTATAGGTGGCTAAGCGAGTTGTGATCGAAGCGGTTTATGCTTTGTATGGGGCAACGATGGAAAATGTGGGGGCCGCCATGGCGAACCCCCATTGCGAAAGCGGTAAAAAGCGTTACTTCACCGTCACATCAATATCGCCGAAATATTTCTTCGACAGAGTGTTAATTACGCCTTCCTGCTTAATTTTTGCGATAGCCACATCCAGCTTCTCTTTGGTGGCAGTGTCGCCTTTGCGCAGGCCGAACGCGATGCCGCTGCCAAGGATTTTATCATCACGCACTGCATCGCCGACGAAGGCATAATCTTTACCATCCGGGCGATCAAGGAACCCGGTCTGGCCAGCCGGTGCCAGCACCAGCGTGCCGTCAAGACGGCCGGAAGAGAGATCCAGATAGACCTGATTCTGATCCTGATAAGAGACCACATCCACGCCTTTCGGTGCCCAGTGGGCCTGCGCATAGTTCTCCTGAATTGAACCCTGTAATACGCCGATATGTTTGCCTTTCAGTGATTCAACCGTCGGCAACAGTTTGGACTCTTTTTTAGCAATCAGCTTGCTGGGAACGCGATAAATCACATCGGTAAAATCGATCGCCTGACGGCGTTTTTCGGTGACGTTCATGGCTGAGTTAATGGCGTCAAATTTACGCGCTTTTAACGCCGGGATCAGGCCATCGAAGGAGGTATCCAGCCATTCGCATTTCACTTTGGCCGCAGCGCAAACGGCGTTACCGACATCGATGTCGAAGCCCTGCAGTTCGCCGGTGGCGCTTTTGGATTCAAACGGCGGGTATTGCGCTTCCAGACCAAACTTCAGCGTTGAGCCGTCTGCCAGCGCAGAAAACGAAGCAACGGCACAACCTAGCAGCAAAGCGATGTTTAATTTTTTCATTGTCATTTTCACTTCTCCCGGTGGGTATCAAGTCAGACGCTTAGACGCCGCACAGACGGCGCGCGCCTTCGCACAACGTATCGTTATCTTTGGCAAAGCTCAGGCGGATAAGCCCGGTCGGCGTGTTGTGGCTATAAAATGCCGACAGCGGGATGGTGGCGATCTTATGATCGCGGATCAAACTCAGGACAAACTCATCATCGGTCAGCGAACTGAAGTGACTGAAGCGGGCCAGCATAAAGAAACTGCCGCGGCTTGGCAGCAGCTCGAAGCGTGAACCGCTGAGGGCGTTGGCCAGCAGGTCACGTTTTTGCTGGTAAAAATCGGCCAGACCCAGATAACTTTGTGGGTCAGCCAGCGCCTCCGCAAAGGCCACCTGCATCGGCGTGTCGGCTGAAAATACCATGAACTGATGCACTTTACGGATCTCTTCCATCAGCTCTGCCGGTGCCAGGCAATAACCTACGCGCCAGCCGGTAACGTGATAGGTCTTACCGAACGAGGAGACAATCACGCTGCGCTCGGCCAGCTGCGGATGGCAGGCCATGCTTTCGTGGCGCTCGCCGTCGAACACTACGTGTTCGTAAACTTCATCGGACAGGATCACGATATCGGTATCGCGTGTCAGGACGGTCAGGCGTTCGATGTCGGTGGCGGTAAAAATCGCACCGGTCGGGTTGTGCGGGCTGTTAACGATGATCATGCGTGTTTTGCTGTTAATTGCGCTGGCGACTTCGTCCCAGTCAATGCTGAAGTCTTCCAGCGAGAGTCCGATAGCCACCGGGGTGGCACCCTGTAAGCGGACAATCGGCGCATAGCTATCAAAGGCCGGTTCGAAGTAGATCACCTCATCACCCGGATGCACCAGTGCGCTGATGGCGGAGTATAACCCTTCACTGGCGCTGGCGATCACCGTCACTTCACTGTCTGCATCGTAATGGCAACCGTAAAGTGCCTCAACCTTGGCTGACAATGCATGGCGCAGCGCCGCCACACCGCTCATGGGCGCATACTGGTTATGACCCGCGCGCATGGCTTTACTCACGGCGTCTATCAGCGAAGGCTGGCAGGAGAAATTGGGGGCTCCCTGCGATAAATTCAGTGCGTTATGCTCGGCACTCAGTTGGCCAATTACGGTGAAAATAGTGGTGCCAACGTCAGGTAACTTGGATAAAGGAGAAAGGGCACTTTTCATGACAAGCTCCAAAGGCTGACCGGAAATGAATAATTATTCGAAAAGTATCGAATGATTAAGCATCAGAACATTTGTACGGACAATGGAAAATTTGTCATACTTGCCATGATCACACGTCATAGCAGATGGCGATTTATTGAGGCCCAGATGACTACATCTCCTGAATTTTCTTACCTGACTGCGCTCAACCTGCCTTCACTTAACCTGTTGAAAACCTTCAGTGTGGTGGCGAAAACGCTCAACCTGACCCACGCCGCAGAGCTGTTGCATATTACGCAGGGAGCGGTGAGCCGCCAAATGACCGGGCTGGAAACGGCGCTGGGGTATCCACTGTTTTTGCGTCAGGCCCGCGGGCTGACCCTGACACCGCGCGGTGCGCAGCTATTACCGGCGGTGCAACAGGGGCTGGAACTGATGGGTGAAGCGCTCAAACGCGTGGAGTCGCACCCTGACACGCTGCGTATTAAATGTCCGACCTGCTCGATGCGCTGGTTATTGCCACGAGTGATTCAGCTACAGAATGACCGTCCCGATATGCGGATCGAACTGACAGCTTCGATAGCGCACGGTGTGGATTTCAGCACCGAGCATTTTGATGCCGCCGTGGTGTTTGGCCGCGCGCCAGACTCCCCGCGCCGCGCACACCCTCTGTTTGACGAAGTACTGACGCCGGTCTGTACGCCAGATTTTTTACCACGCCGCAAAGGACGCTTTGATCTTGCCGATCTCGGAGATAAAACTCTGCTGCACCCGACGCGTGACCGCCGTGACTGGCTTTTATGGCTGAGAGAAGCGGGATTAAAAGGGCTGCCATCGGCCAAGTCTCAGCATTTCGATACGCTGGATCTGGCGATTAACTCGGCGTTGCAGGGCTACGGCATCGCGATAGGTGACCTGACATTAATAGAGGATGATCTACAGGCCAGGCGCATTATTGCGCCATTCCCGTTGTGTGTTGCCAGCGGTGCCACTTATACGCTCCTCTCCCCGGAAAACCCAAGTCCGGCGCTGCAGGTGGCGATTGATTATCTCAACGAGCAGGCCAGAGTCAGCCGGCAGAAACTCAGCGGGTTACTGTCCAGCTCTCACCATTTAGTAAGTGCTAATCAATAAAGCGTCTCCAGCGCGCTGGCGATAGCACCGGTCAGTGAAGTCAGCTGCGCCGGGGAGATAACGTACGGCGGCATCAGATAAATAAGTTTGCCAAACGGCCGGATCCATACGCCCTGACTGACAAAGTGTTTCTGCAACTGCGCCATGTTAACTGGCTCACGCATCTCCACCACGCCAATCGCGCCCAGCACGCGCACATCTGCGACGGCAGGGTGCGCGGACAGCGGTATCAGTTCGCGCCTGAACTGCTGCTCGATGTTTGCCACCTGTTCCTGCCAGCGGTTTTCGGACAATAAAGCAAGGCTGGCGCAGGCCACCGCGCAGGCCAGGGGATTACCCATAAAGGTCGGGCCGTGCATGAAACAGCCGGCTTCGCCATCACTGATGATGTCGGCCACGTGTCGGGTAGTCAGCGTAGCCGACAGCGTCATATAGCCGCCGGTCAGCGCTTTGCCCAGACAAAGAATATCCGGTGAAACCCCTGCGTGATCGCAGGCAAACAGCTTACCGGTGCGGCCAAAACCGGTGGCGATTTCGTCGGCAATCAATAACACACCGTAGCGATCGCACAGTTCACGCACCCGTTTGAGATAGGTCGGATGATAAATCCGCATCCCCCCTGCGCCTTGCACCACCGGTTCTAAGATCACGGCGGCGATTCTGCGGTGATTCTCCTCAAGCATTGTGGCAAACGGCGCAACATCCGCTTCATCCCACTCTTCGGCGAAACGGCTTTGCGGCGCATCGGCAAACAGGTGTTCCGGCAGATAGCCCTGATACAAACTGTGCATCGAATTTTGCGGGTCGCACACTGACATTGCACCGAAGGTATCGCCGTGATAGCCGTTACGCAGCGTCAGCAGCGTCTGGCGTTTTTCGCCGCGCGCCTGCCAGTACTGCATCGCCATCTTTAGCGCCACTTCTACGGCCACCGATCCCGAGTCAGCCAGAAATACGCATTCCAACCCGGCAGGGGTCATCTCCACTAACTGACGCGACAGCGCCACCGCTGACGGATGAGTGATTCCGCCAAACATCACGTGGGACATTTTGCCAATCTGCGCAATGGCCGCCTGGTTCAGCGCCGGGTGGTTATAGCCATGAATCGCTGCCCACCATGAGGACATGCCGTCAATCAGTTGGCGGCCATCGGCCAGCTGCAGTTCGACGCCCTGCGCCGATTCCACCGCATAGCAAGGCAGCGGGCGGGTCATCGACGTGTAAGGGTGCCAGATATGGCGCTGGTCGAAGTCGAGATCGGCGGGGGTCATGGCAATGTCCTTGATGAAATATGTAAACCAAAAAATAATTTTAACGTTGACGGTAAACTAAAACAAATAAAGAATGGTTGACGATTTGTAAGGTCAAACCATTTTCGGAGATGCTGAATGACTACCCGTACCCACTGGACGCTGGAAAAAACGCAGGCGCTGTTCGATAAACCTTTTCTGGAGCTGATGTTCGAAGCCCAGCAGACTCACCGCCAGCACTTCGACCCGCGTCAGGTTCAGGTCAGCACGCTGTTGTCGATCAAAACCGGCGCCTGCCCGGAAGACTGCAAATATTGCCCGCAGAGTTCGCGTTACAAAACCGGGCTGGAAACTGAACGTCTGATGGAAGTGAAACAGGTGCTGGAATCTGCCCGCCAGGCTAAAGCCGCCGGTTCAACCCGTTTCTGCATGGGGGCCGCGTGGAAAAACCCGCACGACCGTGACATGCCGTATCTCGAGCAGATGGTGCAGGGCGTGAAAGAGCTGGGCATGGAAACCTGCATGACGCTGGGAACGCTCAACACCACGCAGGCACAGCGTCTGGCATCAGCGGGTCTGGATTTCTATAACCATAATCTTGATACCTCGCCGGAATTTTACGGCAGCATCATCACGACGCGTAGTTATCAGGAACGTCTGGATACGCTGTCAGAAGTGCGTGGTGCGGGCATTAAAGTCTGTTCAGGTGGCATTGTCGGGCTCGGTGAGACGGTGAAAGATCGCGCCGGTTTACTGATGCAGCTGGCTAATTTGCCTGTTGCGCCTGAAAGCGTGCCGATCAACATGCTGGTCAAAGTGAAAGGCACGCCGCTGGCCGATAACGCCGACGTCGATCCTTTCGATTTCATCCGCACCATCGCCGTGGCACGCATCATGATGCCCACATCCTACGTGCGCCTTTCCGCCGGTCGTGAGCAGATGAGTGAACAGACGCAGGCCATGTGTTTTATGGCTGGGGCTAACTCAATTTTCTACGGCTGTAAACTGCTGACCACGCCGAACCCGGCAGAGGACAAAGATTTGATCCTCTTCGCCAAACTGGGCCTCAACCCGCAGGTATTTGAAACGGAAATGGGGGATAACCAGCAACAGGAAGCGCTGGCTGAGCAGCTGGTACATGCTGATACCCCTCAATTTTACAACGCCGCGGTCTGAGCAGTGAGCTG
This sequence comes from uncultured Enterobacterales bacterium, assembly GCA_946478305.1. Lineage (GTDB taxonomy): Bacteria > Pseudomonadota > Gammaproteobacteria > Enterobacterales > Enterobacteriaceae > Ewingella. Next base: position 273 of record CAMLBO010000051.1, on the reverse strand, counting down.
GCAAGCACGTATTGAAGAGGCGGTGGACGCGCGAAAACAGGCAGCGGCATTTCGCGTACGGCAACCCAACGCTGGCGGCAGCGCCCGCTGGCTAACGCAGGGCGAACGGCGCTGGCTGAACTTCTCCGGCAACGACTATCTCGGTCTCAGCCAGAATCTGAATGTGATTGCTGCCTGGCAACAGGGTGCGGCAAGTTTTGGCGTCGGCAGCGGCGGCTCAGGGCATGTGACAGGCTACAGCCTGTCTCTTATACACATCTCCGAGCCCACGAG
>CAMLBO010000050.1 GCA_946478305.1 uncultured Enterobacterales bacterium | reverse complement strand
TACACGTAAGGTGTCGTCGGCAGCGTCAGATGTGTATAAGAGACAGGTTCACTACTGTTGGATGCCATTAAATGGCAGCAAAATGCCGGGCAATTTATTATTAACCACGATCAACAGCCTCTGATTGCACAAATTGCCCGGTTACAGAGCAATGATTCGCTGCAAAAAAGTGTCCAGGCGTGGATGCATTGTCGTAAGCAGTTGCTGACGATTGTGGGTGTAAACCGTGAATTATTGCTGACTGAGCAACTGCTTGAATGGGATATCGCCCTGAATCAGGCTAGCTAAGAGTATCCTTCGCGGTACGTGGGGCCTACCGGCGTACCGACCTGCAAAACTATCGTAACGAGTTAAATATTATGTTTTTAGTCGATTCCCACTGTCATCTCGACAGTCTGGATTACAACGAGCTCCACAGTGGCGTGGATGCAGTATTAGAAAAAGCCCGCGAACGGGACGTCAAATTTATGCTGGCCGTTGCCACTACTTTGCCTGGTTATACTGCGATGACCCAACTGATTGGCGATCGCCCGGATGTGGCATTTTCCTGTGGTGTACACCCACTGAACATTGAAGATGGCTATGACTTCGAAGAGCTGCGTCGCCTGGCAGCAGCCCCGAAAGTGGTTGCGATGGGCGAAACCGGTCTGGATTATTTTTATCAAAAAGAAGACCATCAGTTAAAACTCCAGCAGGACTCATTCCGGCATCACATTCGTGTGGGACGTGAACTGAATAAGCCAGTGATCGTGCATACCCGTGATGCGCGTCAGGATACGCTGGATATCTTAAAGGAAGAGAAGGCCGGTGAGTGTGGTGGGGTGTTGCACTGCTTTACTGAGGATTTACCGACCGCAGAATTCCTGCTCGATCTGGGCTTCTATATTTCTTTCTCGGGCATTGTGACCTTTCGCAATGCTGAACAGTTACGGGACGTCGCGCGCTACGTGCCGCTGGATCGTCTACTGGTGGAAACGGATTCACCATATCTTGCACCGGTCCCGCATCGTGGCAAAGAGAATCAACCCGCTTACGTGCGCGATGTTGCCGAATACCTTGCTGTACTGAAAGGAGTCAGTCTGGAACGGTTGGCCGAAGCGACTACGACAAACTTTTCCAGGTTATTTTACGTCGATACTTCCTCCCTGATCTACTCTTAAGCGCAGTCATTTTCACTGGAATTATTTTACGCCTCGTAATTAATCGCCTGAACGGGTAATGTGCACACCCGTTTTGGGCTGTTTGACGTAATAAATTCAGATTATCTTTAAGAGAAATGCCGCTTTTTACCAAGATTCGACCGATTTTTCAAAAAAACGTGACTGCCATCAAACATTAACAAAGGGAATTATTTTACCCTGCGTAAAAATTAAAAGGGGTGCTAAGACACCTTGAACAGCAAGGGTTTTCATAAACTTGCAACGCGGCAGCTTGCAGACTCATATAAGTAAGCGCCGTGAGAAGTATCAAAAAGCATCATTACTCAGGAGCACACTCAATTATGTTTAAGAACGCGTTTGCAAACCTTCAGAAGGTAGGTAAATCGCTGATGTTGCCAGTTTCCGTATTGCCTATTGCAGGTATCCTGCTTGGCGTCGGTTCGGCAAACTTCAGCTGGCTGCCACTGATCGTTTCCCACGTAATGGCGGAAGCGGGAGGTTCAGTTTTCGCCAATATGCCATTAATTTTTGCCATCGGGGTAGCATTAGGCTTTACCAATAACGATGGTGTCTCTGCGCTTGCAGCAGTAGTTGCCTACGGCATCATGGTGAAAACCATGGCAGTCATTGCTCCTCTGATTCTGCATTTGCCGCCGGAAGAGATTGCCGCCAAACACCTCGCCGATACAGGTGTGCTGGGCGGTATTATCGCCGGTTCCATTGCGGCCTACATGTTTAACCGCTTTTACCGCATTAAGTTGCCAGAATATCTGGGCTTCTTTGCCGGTAAACGTTTCGTACCGATCATCTCTGGTCTGGCTGCGATCGCAATGGGTGTGGTTCTGTCCTTTATCTGGCCTCCAATCGGTAGTGCAATTCAGACATTCTCACAGTGGGCTGCGTATCAGAACCCCGTGGTCGCATTTGGTATTTACGGCGTCGTTGAACGTGCGCTGGTACCTTTCGGCCTGCACCATATCTGGAACGTCCCATTCCAGATGCAGATCGGCGAATATGTGAACTCTGCTGGCCAGGTATTCCACGGTGATATCCCACGCTACATGGCGGGCGACCCGACTGCGGGTAAATTGTCCGGTGGCTTCCTGTTCAAAATGTACGGCCTGCCAGCGGCGGCAATTGCTATCTGGCATTCAGCGAAACCTGAAAACCGCGCGAAAGTCGGCGGCATCATGATCTCCGCTGCGCTGACAGCATTCCTGACCGGTATCACCGAACCCATCGAATTCTCCTTCATGTTCGTGGCGCCGATTCTTTATGTGATCCACGCGATTCTGGCCGGTCTGGCATTCCCAATCTGTATTCTGTTGGGTATGCGTGATGGCACCAGCTTCTCTCACGGCTTGATCGATTTTATCGTGCTGAGCGGTAATAGCAGCCGTATCTGGCTCTTCCCGGTTGTCGGTATGATTTATGCGGTGGTTTACTACAGCATCTTCCGCTTCCTGATTGCGAAGCTGAACCTGAAAACACCGGGCCGTGAAGACACTACCAGCGAACAAACGACGCAGGGTGGCTCAGAAATGTCAGCTTCTCTGGTTCAGGCGTTTGGCGGTAAAGAGAACATCACTAACCTTGATGCATGTATCACCCGTCTACGCGTGAGTGTAGCGGATGTATCTAAAGTGGATCAGGCTGGCCTGAAGAAACTGGGTGCAGCAGGGGTTGTGGTGGCAGGCTCAGGTGTTCAGGCCATCTTTGGTACTAAGTCAGACAACCTGAAAACCGACATGGACGAGTACATGCGTAATCACTGATCGTATAATTGATTAACCATGTAATAAAAATGGAGGCTGCGGCCTCCTTTTTTTATGCCTGAAAACCGGCGCGGGTCGGTTTCACGTGATGGCTGGCGGTTTCTAAGCCATTTGCGCCGTAAAAAGCGTAATCAGGTTGAAAGGAATAGAAATTGTCACTCATACTGCGTAAACCGCTTTTGATTGAGATAGGAGAGCCAAGATGGCCGAAGAGACGATTTTCAGCAAAATTATCCGCCGTGAGATCCCAGCCGATGTGGTTTATCAGGATGAGCTGGTCACTGCGTTCCGGGATATTTCCCCTCAGGCTCCCAGCCATATTCTGATCATTCCTAATATTCTGATCCCCACCATGAATGATGTGACCGTTGAACATGAAGCTGCATTGGGTCGTATGATGACGGTTGCGGCAAAAATTGCTGAGCAGGAAGGTATCGCCGAAAGCGGTTATCGTCTGATTGTTAACTGTAATCGTGATGGCGGCCAGGAGGTATATCACATCCATATGCATCTGGTCGGTGGCCGTGCGCTGGGGCCGTTGCTTGCGCGTCAGTAATACTTCCTCACTAATAAGGAAAGAACATGCGATTTTTGATGGCATTGTTACCCGTGATATTACTGATGGGATGTAGCAGTTCGCCACGCATTGCGTTGAACAGCCAGCAAAGGGTCATCATGGAATCGCCGGTGCTGACAGCGGGTATTATCCCCGGCACGCCGTCTGTGTCAGAAGTAGATGGCCGCAAGCAGGCTACTACGGTTCTGAGCAATAGCCAGCCGCACGCCGTCACGCTGCATTATATTTTTTACTGGTATGACAAAGAGGGGCTGGACGTGCTACCGATCGCCGACGCGCGCACTATCACCGTTCCGGCAAATACGGATATCACTATCTCCTCCCTGAATGGCAATCTCGATGCGTACAGTGTGCGTGTTTACCTCTATCTCTAATTTCCTGTACGGAGAAGGTTGATGAAAAAGTATTTCCTCATGGTGGCAATGGCCGCCCTGATCCTTGGTGGTTGTACCTTACCCACTAAACAACAACCGGCAGAACCGCAACAGCCGACGCCACCGGTGACCGTAGAGCCGGGCACGCCGGAAACGTCCGGGCAACCGCCGGTTGAAACTGTTCCGCAGCCGCCGAAAGCACAAACTATTGACTGGAGTGCCAGCGTTCAGCCGATGGTGGCAAAAATGCTACAGGCGGATGGCGTGCAGGCGGGCAGTGTATTGCTGCTCGATAGCGTGAAAAACAGCACAAACGGTTCGCTGCCGGTGAGTAAAGCTACCGCCGCGCTGCATGATGCGCTGGCAACTAATAACAAATTCCAGGTGGTTCCGGACTCCCAGTTGGTCACTGCCAAGCAGGCACTGGGCTTGTCTGTAGATGATAGCCTGGGTTCTCGCAGTAAAGCGATTGGGCTCGCGCGCTATGTCAACGCGCAGTACGTGCTCTACAGTACCGTCACGGGTGATGTGAAAGCACCGACGCTGAAAATGCAGTTGATGACAGTCCCTAGCGGTGAAATTGTCTGGTCAGGTAATGGTGCCGTTCAACATTAAGGGCCCACTGGAACAGCTTGTTGCAGCACAACTTCCGGCGGTTTTTTCCGCCGGTTGTCATTTCAGTCCGGTTAGCGGGCTGACAGGTGAAAGCTGGAAGATAGAAACCCCGATGCGCTCCTGGCTGGCAAGGGCACAATCAGCGGATAAAACAGCGCTCGGCGTCGATAGGCAGCGTGAAAAAGGCGTATTGCGGCATGTCGAGGCGTTGGATATCGCACCGCGTATTCAACTCTTTTCTGCTCCCTGGCTGATTGTTGACTGGCTTGATGGGGAGGTTTGTGATGAGAACCGCACCTGCGAGGCAGATTTGCACCAGCATCTGGCCCCGCTGCTGGTGGATTTACACCGGCTCAAGCCATGCGGATACCGGTTATCGTTGCATCAGCAATTTGCCCGTTACTGGCAACAGATTGATCGCCGACGTCTGATGCCGCAATGGCTGCGTTTACAACAACGATTAATGCGTCAACCGATGCCTGTGCCTTTACGGCTCTCGACATTACATATGGATATCCATCCCGGTAATTTGGTCCATGATGAGCAAAAATGGCGGCTTATTGACTGGGAATATGCCGCTGATGGTGATATTGCCCTGGAGCTGGCGGCGCTGTTTCGTGGTAATGGCTGGTCTAAGGGACAACAGCAGCGTTTTCTGACTGCCTATATTGCCTGTGGTGGTTATCAGAATATTGTTCAACTGAAGCAACAGATACGCCGTTGGACACCCTTGGTGGATTACCTGATGCTGATGTGGTTCGAAGTTCGCTGGCACCAGACCGGTGAAAAAATATATTCAGACGGGGCGCAACCGCTGCGTGAGCGACTTTTTGCCACCGGGCGCACTGGTAATAAAACCCAATAAATTAAGGAGAGCACTGACGTGGGTCCTGTAATGCTAGACGTTGCCGGCTATGAGCTGGATGTCGAAGAGCGCGAAATTTTGCACCATCCGCTGGTTGGCGGTTTGATCTTATTTACCCGTAACTATCATGATGTTGACCAGTTGCATGAACTTATACGTCAGATCCGTCAGGCCTCGCGAAATCGTCTGGTACTGGCTGTCGATCAGGAAGGGGGACGGGTTCAGCGTTTTCGCGAAGGTTTTAGCCGGATCCCGGCAGCTCAGTCTTTTGCCGCTATCAATGAAAACCATGAAGGCCAGCGGCTGGCTAAAGAAGCTGGCTGGTTGATGGCCTCAGAAATGATTGCTATGGATATTGATATCAGCTTCGCGCCAGTGCTGGATATCGGGCATGTCAGCGCTGCTATCGGCGAACGCTCTTTTCATGAGGAACCCGCCAGGGCGCTTGAAATGGCTGAGCAGTTTATTCTGGGTATGCATGCTGCCGGGATGAAAACCACCGGTAAACATTTCCCCGGTCACGGTGCCGTGACGGCGGATTCCCATAAGGAAACGCCGCGTGACGACCGCCCGCTGGACGTTATCCGCGAACATGATATGGCTATTTTCCGTCAGTTGAATGACAAAAAGTTACTGGATGCGGTGATGCCCGCCCATGTTATCTATACTCAGGCAGACCCGCGACCTGCAAGTGGTTCCCCTTACTGGCTGCAAAAAATCCTGCGTCAGGAGCTCGGCTTTGAGGGCGTGATTTTCTCTGACGATCTCTCTATGGAAGGTGCAGCCATTATGGGCAGTTATGCCGAACGTGGACAGGCCTCGTTGGAGGCTGGCTGTGACATGATTTTGGTTTGCAACAATAGGTCAGGCGCTGTCAGCGTGTTGGATAACCTGTCTCCGGTCAAAGCGGACAACGTTGCCGGGTTGTACCATCGGGGTAAATATACGGGTAAAGATGCGCGCCGGGACCTACTGAATTCCAGCCGCTGGCAGCTTGCCAACCGGGAGTTATCTGCTCTGGACGCCCGCTGGCAGGAACATAAACAGTCAGCACGCTGAAGGGCAACCTGTCGTCATTAACCTTGATGTTCTCAACGTACAATCTGGACGAGGAAAACGATGATTATTTATTTGCACGGCTTTGATTCCACCAGCCCCGGCAACCATGAAAAGGTGCTGCAGCTGCAATTTATTGATCCGGATGTGCGCTTTATCAGTTACAGCACGCTTCATCCGCGTCACGACATGCAGCATTTGTTGAAGGAAGTGACCAAAGCAATCCAGCAATCCGGCGACGACAGGGCGCTGATTTGCGGCGTGGGTCTGGGCGGTTTTTGGGCTGAACGTATTGGTTATCTGTGTGGAATTCGTCAGGTGATGTTCAACCCAAACCTTTCGCCGCAGGACAACATGACCGGAAAGATCGATCGTCCTGAGGAATATCTCGACATTGCCACCAAATGCGTCAGTGATTTCCGCGAGAAAAACCGCGATCGTTGTCTGGTTATTTTGTCACGTGAAGATGGCGTGCTCGACAGCAAGGAAAGTGCTGCGACGCTGCATCATTTCTATCAGATTGAGTGGGATGATAAGCAGAGTCACAAATTCAAAGATATCTCCACGCATCTGCAACGGATAAAAGCGTTCAAAAATCTCGCCTGACCTGTAGGGTAACGTGAAAATAGGGACCACAGATTTACAATCTGTGGTCTTTTTTTTTGCATGCCATGCCTGAAAGTTTTCCTCAGCTAATGAGTTTTTTTGGTTCCCACCCTCGTAAGCATCTGATTCAAAAAGGTCAAAAATCGTGCCATTTCGGTAAGTATTTTTTACTGAATGGATTTAAATTGATGTACGTCAATTTTGGTATGACCAAATCACCACGCATGGTATTCTCGGGGCAGATACCGATTTAACTTAAGCCAACCCTATGTATTCTAAGGATAATAATTTTACTCTTAGATAACAATTGGTTCACATTTGAGGGGGTCACGTTGACTACAACCATGAAGAAAATTGTGATTATCGGCGGGGGTGCCGGTGGTCTTGAACTGGCGACCAGCCTGGGCCATAAACTGGGCCGCAAGAAAAAAGCCGAAGTTGTGCTGGTGGACCGCAACCACAGTCACTTGTGGAAGCCATTGTTGCATGAAGTTGCCACCGGCAGCCTCGACGACGGTGTGGACGCGCTGAGCTATCTGGCGCATGCACGGAACCACGGTTTTAACTTCCAGATCGGCTCGCTGGTCAACATTAATCGTGATAACAAAACTATTCAGCTGGCTGAAATTGTTGATGAGAAGAATGGTGAAGTGCTGGTTCCTGCGCGCGATATTGCCTATGACACACTGGTGATGGCGCTCGGCAGCGCCTCGAACGACTTTGGCACACCGGGCGTGAAAGATAACTGCATCTTCCTCGACAACCCGCATCAGGCGCACCGTTTCCATAACGAAATGCTCAACCTGTTCCTGAAATTCTCTGCCAGTCCAGACAAGAATAAGAGAGTAAACATTGCGATTGTGGGCGGCGGTGCGACCGGCGTCGAACTCTCTGCCGAGCTGCATAATGCCGTAAAGCAACTGCACAGCTACGGCTTTGAGGGTCTCGATAGCCAGGCGCTGAATGTGACGCTGGTAGAAGCCGGTGAGCGTATTCTGCCTGCTTTGCCACCGCGTATCTCAGGCGCTGCGCATCAGGAGTTGACCAAGCTGGGCGTTCGCGTACTGACGAAAACCATGGTCACCAGCGCAGACAAAAATGGGCTGAATACCAAAGACGGCGAGTTTATTGAGGCTGATCTGATGGTATGGGCGGCAGGAATAAAAGTGCCTGACTTCATGAAAGATATCGCCGGGCTGGAAACTAACCGCATTAATCAGTTAGTGGTTGAGCCAACGCTGCAAACCACCCGCGATCCGGACATCTTTGCTATTGGCGACTGTGCCTCTTGTCCGCAGAAGAGCGGCGGATTCGTGCCACCGCGCGCGCAGTCTGCACATCAGATGGCATCGCGCTGCTTTGACAACATCATGGCGCAGCGCAAAGGTCAGAGCTTGAAAGAGTATGTTTATAAGGACCATGGTTCACTGGTTTCCTTGTCGCGCTTCAGTACGGTGGGCAGCCTGATGGGTAACCTGATGAAAGGCTCAATGATGGTAGAGGGGCGTATCGCGCGTATTGTTTACGTTTCCCTGTACCGCATGCATCAGATTGCACTGCATGGTTATACTAAAACCGCGCTGATGATGCTGGTCGGCGGAATTAACAAGGTCATTCGCCCACGCCTCAAATTGCATTGATGTGCTTTTTTTTCACTAAGCGCTGAATCGATTCTTATCAAAAGCCTGTTTTAACAGGCTTTTTAACTTTTTACAGCACGGCATTCACATTTAGCATAAAATTTCATGTAAATCACTTCGTTCGCTAAGAATCGTCTTAAACCCTCGTTTTACTCGTCGCAGATGCTCTTTTCGTCCGTGAGTCTTATTGCTGGAATGTAAAAGTTTGTGCAGACTCTATCTTGTTTACAGACGGCGATTCACGCACGCCGATCCCTCAATACCAGGCTCTGCCGGTTGAGGACCTGTTGCCCGATGCGGTATCCCATGTTCAGACAGCAGGGAGGCCCGGCACTAAAGGGTCACAGAATGCGTGGTAACATTTTCAGGAGGATGTCCTGTGAACAAATCAATGTTAGCTGGCGTCGGAATTGGGGTCGCAGCGGCTCTCGGCATCGCCGGTGTCGCAAGTATGAATGTCTTCTCGTCAGGCCCGCAATATGCTCAGGTGCTGAGTGCAACGCCAATTAAAGAAACGGTCAAAACGCCCCGTCAGGAGTGCCGCAATGTTACGGTGACTCACCGACGCCCTGTGCAGGATGAGCACCAAATTGCCGGTTCTGTACTGGGGGCCGTAGCGGGTGGTGTGCTTGGCCATCAGTTTGGTGGAGGCCGCGGTCGCGATGTGGCGACCGTAGCAGGTGCACTGGGTGGCGGCTACGCGGGTAACCGCGTGCAGAGCAGCATGCAGGAAGGCGACACCTATACCACGCAGCAGCAACGCTGCAGCACGGTGTACGATAAGTCGGAAAAAAATCTGGGTTATGACGTAACCTACAAAATTGGCGACCAGCAAGGTAAAGTGCGGATGGATCACGATCCTGGCACACAGATTCCGCTCGATAAAAGTGGCCAGCTGCAACTTACGCGTACCTGATACGCGGCAGTGCAGTACGCAAGAAGGCCTGAGGGATAACCTCAGGCTTTTCTGTTTCAGGCATTGCCGTTTTTGTGTTTCACAATATCTGCCATTACTGCCAGCGCGATCTCCGCAGGCGTTTTACTGCCAATATTAAGCCCTACCGGCGCATGCAGGCGTTCAAAGTCCTGGGGCGCAAATTGGGCGATGGTCTGTAAACGTTCGCGGCGTCGCGCGCTGTTTAACTGTGACCCCATAGCGCCAATATAAAATGCCGGCGTGTTAACCGCCTCCATGAGCGTCAGGTCGTCCATACGCGGATCATGCGTCAGGGCAACGATGGCGGTATTAGCATGACAGCCTTTCTCTTCCAGATATTTAGCCGGAAAGACCTTTTCTAGTCTTACGTCCGGCTTCAGCAGGGAGGCGAAATTTTCCAGCGCCTCTTCGCGGCACTCACAAACCACCACTTCAAACCCCAACGCACAGGCAAAATCTGCGCAATACATCGCTACGCTCGACAAACCGGCAATCAGCAGGCGTGGTGGAGCGGCAATGTGCAGCGTAATGGTATTTCCCAGCCGCGTAACCTGGGTGTGACTGTGATAGCCGGTCAACGCCAGATGATCACAGGCTGCGGGCAAGGTCAGGCTTTTATTCAGGGCATAATGCCCCTGTAAGGCTTGTGCCATGCGTGAGAGATAATTGCGGTTGCTTTGCGTCGGCTCCAGATACTCCACTAAGACGTCGAGCGACCCGCCACAGGGCAGGGCAACGTTGGGTGCCAGGCCACCTTCACCGTAGCGGATAACCTGACTGGCCGCCTGATATTCGCCGGCAGCAATACGCTGCAGGAAGTTCTCTTCCACGCATCCTCCGGAAAGTGAGCCGCAATAAAGCCCGCTACGGGTAGCCGCCATCAGAGCGCCGGGAGCACGGGGAGAGGAGCCATAGGTTGTCAATACTGTGCACAGCCAGACTGGTTGCTGGGAAAGCCAGCCGCTGGCCTGGTCGATCACCTGGTTATCAAGATGCTGCATGAGAATTCCTGTCTGAAGCGGCACGGCAAAGTTGGGATGGAAGATCGATATCGACGATCGACAACGGTGAGTCTGTTTCAATGCGTAGCACAGAATGTGCGTGTAAAAGCTGACGCGCGCCCTGGTCACCGCTTAACTGTTGTAACGCCCCTCGCATTGCAAGGCTAAAACCTACCGGATGACCTGGCGTTTGTTGCCAATAAGGGCGCGAAATCTCGGCGCTCTGCAAGCCGCCTGCGACTAACAAAATCAGCTGTGAGGAGACGAAAGGCATATCCGCGAGATGAATCAACCAACCATTCCAGCTCGCTGTGGCACTGACTCCAGCGGCGATAGAGTCACCCGTTCCCCCACTGTTTATCAGAGTTACAGGGACATCTGCGGTAGCGCAGGTACGTTGTACCAGCGTATTTTCCGGACGGGTCACCACGTGAACGGGCAGGCCTGTTGCCAGTGACTGCCGTAAGGTCATGGAAAATATGCTCAGCGAATTGCCTGCCTCATCTTCACACAAAGCATTTAATTTATTGCCTTCTCCCCCCGCTGCGCTGAACCTGCTGCCGGTTCCAGCGGCGAGGATGATGATTCCTGCCACGCTTGTTCTGCCTTTTTAGGTTGGCCACTTGACGGTTGCTGTTTGTTTGCGCAACACATCTGTAACGGATGCGCTATCTTGCGCAACAGTGTAAACGAAATATTAAAAATGTGTTTTTAGTCATGACCTTTTCTATTTCGCCACCCTATAATCGCGGGCTATAAGCGATATTTTTCGAGTATAAGAAAAAATCGCCATAAAAAAACGACAAAAAGTAGCAAGGAAATTTATGAGCAACTTCAACCCGTCCCGGCGTCGCTTTGTGAAAAGCGCGGTGATCGCCGGTGTCTCCGTGTATCTCGCGCCATTGCATAGCCGGGCATACGCGGCTTTATTCGAAGAAAAGATATTGCAGTCGCCGCAATGGGATGCAGAAAACAAACGTATCCGCTTCCGCATCGATGGTAAAGCCAAAGTCATGGGGCAAAAGGTATTTGCCCGTGATATTCGCGCCAGCGATATGCCTCACTGGCCACAAAAGCAGGCACACGCTTTTATTCTCCGCGTCACCAAGGCTGACCGCCTGTATGCCGGACTTGACCTGTCTCTCCTCGGGGACGATCTGCAGCCAGACCAATTGGTTACCGCTGATGTGCTGGCGCGTGACGGGCTGGCATTCCCGGCTTTTTACGGCGACGACATGCTGTTGCCGGAAGGTAAGACGCCAGCCTATCTCGGCCAGGCCGTGGCGATTCTGGTGTACCAGGATTTCGCCCGGTTCCGTTTTGCTAAAGACGCCCTTAAATTCAAGGACAACGTGGTGCGTTATGGCGCAGAAACCGGACCGCTGGAGCGTGACCCCTGGGGCACTTTCCGCTTTGTCCGCGTCGGCGGTGCCACTCCGGCGGATGACGATACATTCTCCAGTCTGAAAGATATGCCGGTCTTCCCGGTGGGTATGAGAAAACATTTGCCGGTCTGGCCGGAAGGCCGTGAAGGCGGCAAGCTGGACCAACAGGGCATGTTCTATGCCGGTGAAATGGCCGATGAGTTGAAATCGCCGCCGCCGGAGTGGATGGTGATGTCCCGTCGATACACTACCCAGTCGGTAGATACTTCGGCACTTGAACCGGATAACGCCAATGGCTGGTACGATGCGACGACGCAAACTCTGCATATGGTTGTACCCACTCAATCGCCGCAGGAAGTCGCGCAAGAGATGCCAGTCATGATGGCGAAAGGCCACCGCACGGTAAAAACGCTGATCCTGCATCCGTGTTACACCGTCGGCTATGGCTCGAAGGATCACTATAACTTCCCCTATTATGGTGCCGTTGCTGCAATGTACGGGGAGGGGACGCCAGTCCGCCTGGCCAATGACCGCTTCGAACAGTTCCAGTCATCGCTGAAACGCCACGCCTTCGACATGAATTATGACATCGCCGTTAACCGCGATACCGGCATGTTGCAGTCATTCCATGCGGCAATGACCGCTGACGGCGGCGGGCGCAGCAACTTTACGCCGTCTGTCGTGATGGTTGGCGCAACGGCGGCGCAGTCCATTTATTACTTCCCGAAGAGCGACCTGTCAGCCGTGGGCCTGGCCTCGCGGGCGCTGGATGCCGGGTCGGCACGCGGTTACGGCACGCTGCAAAGTATGGCTGCCACAGAAATGATGATGGATGAAATGGCCGCCGAGCTGAAGCTCGACCCGATCGCCTTCCGTTTGCGCAACGTTCTCAAGTCCGGCATGAAAAACACCCAGGGCGCGATCCCAGCAGGTGCCATTCGTGCCGATGAGGTGCTGGAGAAAGCGGCCGTTCACCCGATGTGGACTGAACGCCAGAAGCGCAAAAGCGAGTATGAAAGCCAATATCCGGGCAAACGCTACGGCGTAGGCTTCGGTTGCGTGCAGAAAGATTTCGGCACCGGCGCGGAGACCTCTTTCGCCCGCGTTGAACTCAGTGAAAATGGCCAAATCAGCTTGTGGCACAGCGGTGCCGAGATGGGCACCGGGATGTCCACGTCGCAATCGGTGTTGTGTGCAGAGTGGCTGGGGAAACCGGCAGATGAGGCGCACTTCTCCGTGACTGACTGGTCGGTGTTGCCGGTGGAAACCAGCGGCGACCCCTATATTATGTCGCAGGAGGGGCAGGATAAACTGCAGACAAACCCTCGATGGTCACCTTCCTATTGTTCACCTTCCAGCGCCAGTAATTCTGCCTATTACTTCTCACACAGTACCCGCGAAGCCGCGCGTCTGATCTTTGAGCACGGATTGTGGCCGGCGGCGCTGGCTATCTGGCAGACCGGTATCGGTGGCGGCCAGGCCGCGCCTTATATCGTACGCAAAGAAGATGCGCGCTGGGTCGACGGCGGCCTGACCGCCAACGGTATGCAGATCCTTAGCCTGGAAATTTTGGCGAAAAAAGCCTACGCCATGGGCGGCCTGACGGGCGCCGCGGTGCATGTCTTTAACCGCTGGCAATGGGCAGAGGCGGATTTCACCCTGGGCAACAGCCGTCAGCGTATTCCTGTGGACGGTCTGTCCGTGCGCAGCGGTGCAGGTGAGTTCAAGACGCTGGCGCGCGACAGTGTGTTTTACCCGCCGACGCAGCGTAACAATGCCTCGGTCACATACTACAGTGCGGTCGGTACGCTGGCCGAAGTGGCTGTGGATATCGCCACGGGCAAGGTTGAACTGCTCAACCACCACTCGATTATGGAGTGTGGCAACCTGATTGTCCCTGAGCTGGTTTCGGGGCAATTACAGGGCGGCCTGGCAATGGGGATTGGTCATGCATTGCATGAATATTTACCGCTGTACGAGGATGGACCGGGTGACGGTACCTGGAACTTTAACCGTTACCATTTGCCGCGCGCCAGCGATGTGGCGGTGTGGAAACAGACCAGCGACATCTTGCCTGCTCTGTCGGAAACCGACCCGCCGAAAGGCATGGCTGAAGTTGTGATGATCCCCGTGGTGGCAGCGCTGGTTAACGCCATCGCCCATGCCACTGGCCACCGTTTTCGTGATTTGCCTGTCCGTGCTGAAAATATTCGTGAGGTTTTACAATGAGCATCAAAACCCAGCCGCTGTCGCTGACCATTAACAATCAACATTATGGCCCGCTGGAGGTTCCTGAAGGCCTGATGATGATCGACTTCCTGCACGAATATGTGGCCCTGACCGGCTGTCGTTTGGGCTGCGGGCAGGGTATCTGCCACGCCTGTGTGGCGATTGTCGACCATGACAGTGGTACCAGTGAGGAAGTCCGTACTTGTATCACCGGCGCTCATTTCTTCAATGGCAAAAAAGTTCGTACCGTTGAAGGGCTTGCTAAAACCGATGACAACGGCGAGGTTCAGTTATCACCGGTTCAGCAGGCTTTTCTCGAGCACTACAGCTTCCAGTGCGGTTATTGCACGCCCGGTTTCGTCAATGCCGCGACGCTGTTTGTGGAGCGGTTGGCCAAGCACCCGATCCCGCTGGTCGACCTCGAAGGGGCTATCGAAAAGGCGCTGGAAAATCATATCTGCCGCTGCACGGGCTATGTGCGCTACTACCAGGCGGTACGTGATGTGGTGCTGAAAACACCGGGTCTGATTAAGGAGCCGGTGTAATGAAAAAGCGGATTTTACTCGGCTTAATCGTATTGGTTATTCTGATTGTGGCGGTGTTGTGGTGGCGGGAAAATCGCCGGCTCGACGCACCGGTACAAAAGGTCACAGCCGATGCGCAGCAGATCGAACGGGGTCGTTATCTGGTGCAGGCCTCTGATTGTGCGGCCTGCCATACAGCTTCCGGCGGCGCACCGCTGGCGGGAGGATATGCGCTGGAAACGCCGTTTGGCAAAATCTTCGGCAGTAACCTGACGCCCGCCGCAGATGACGGTATTGGTCGCTGGACCGCCGATAACTTCTATATGGCACTGACCCAAGGCGTAGCGCCCGGCGGTCGTCATCTCTATCCGGCGATGCCCTACACCTCTTATAAAGGGGTAACGCGGCAGGATTCCGATGACATGTACGCTTATCTGATGACCCGTCCAGCGGTGAATCAGCCGGTGCCAGACAATGAGATGCCGTTCCCGTTCAACCAGCGTATGGCGATGATTGGCTGGAACCTGCTATTTCGGACGGCAGACCCGATGCCAGCCAGTTCCCAGGGGAATTCTGCCGACTGGCAGCGCGGAAAATATCTGACGGACGTGCTTGGCCACTGTGGCGAATGCCATACACCACGCGGCAGGCTGGGGCAAATGGAGAGCAGTGATAATCTTCAGGGTGGCACACTCGGGCGGATCACCGCACCAGATATTACGCCCAATGCACTAGCCCAGCGTGGCTGGACGCCAGCGGATCTGAGTCGTTTCCTCGGAACAGGGATCGCGGCACAAGGCTCAGCATTTGATGAAATGCACAAAGTGGTCAACCTGAGTACCCGTTTCCTGACGCCGGAAGATAACCGCGCACTGGTCACTTACCTGATGGGCGACCAGCCTCCGACCGCTGTTCCGGTCAAAATGGGCGAAGGAAATGATGCCGGCCGCATCACTTATCTGGACCAGTGCTCAGGCTGCCATGCAGCCGACGGCGCGGGCAAACCGCATGTAGCTGTCGCGATGCAAAACAACGCAACGCTGCGCCAGCCGGATGGTCGTAACCTGATCATCTCGGTACTGGATGGCTTACCGGCGCAGGAATTCCCTGACGGTGAAAGCATGCAGTCCATGCCTGGCTTTGCGGAGCGTCTGAACGACCAGCAGATCGCTGAGCTGGTGAACTATCTGCGCGTAACGTTTGCGGGACTGCCTGCCGATATCACACCTGAAAAGGTGAAGGCATTGCGTAAACACTAGCGCTTTGAAGTGATAAAAAAGCCCGGTGCATCTCTTGCTGCATCGGGCTTTTGTTTTTTATCGGCAGGGATAAATGTTAGGTCAGATTTTCCGCGAAGGCCGCCAGCAGGTCGTCAATGAATTTAAGACGTTTAGGCCGGTCAGCCAGATCAATCATAAATTTCAGTTTAGTTGGCCCATCCAGGCGGTAAATTTGTGGCTGTTTTTGCAATAGGCCAATCAGGTAGCCCGGATTAACCCGGTTTTTGTCACTGAACTCCACAAAACCACCGCGCTCATTGCCTTCGATTCGCTTAATCCCCAGCGCTTTGGCTTTCAGACGCATTACCGCAATGTGCAGCAGGTTGCGCGCACCGTCAGGCAGGGTACCGAAGCGGTCAATCAGTTCAACGCGGAGTTCATCGAGTTCACTTTCGCTACCTGAACTGGCGATGCGTTTGTACAGTGACAGGCGCGTATTAACATCAGGAATATACTCTTCCGGCAGCAAGGCCGGCATGCGCATTTCCACTTCTGTCTGGCTGGTGGTCAAATCTTCCAGCGACGGTTCGCGTCCCTCTTTCAGTGCTTCAACGGCGTTTTCCAGCAGTTCCATATAGAGCGTGAACCCGATACTGGTCATCTGACCGCTCTGGCCTTCACCCAGTAACTCACCGGCGCCACGAATTTCGAGGTCATGGGTCGCGAGAGCAAATCCGGCACCCAAATCTTCCAGCGATGCGATGGCTTCAAGGCGCTTATGAGCATCCGCAGACATGGCTTTCGGCGGTGGCGTCAGCAGGTAGGCATAAGCCTGATGATGTGAACGCCCGACGCGGCCACGCAGCTGGTGCAGCTGTGCCAGACCAAGATGGTCAGCGCGTTCGATGATGATGGTATTGGCGCTAGGAATATCGATACCGGTTTCGATGATGGTGGTACACACCAGCACGTTGAAACGCTGATGATGGAAGTCATTCATCACGCGTTCCAGATCGCGCTCACGCATCTGACCGTGGCCGATGGCAATACGCGCTTCCGGTACCAGTTCGGCCAGCCGGTCAGCGGCTTTCTCGATATTTTCTACGTCATTGAACAGATAATAGACCTGCCCACCGCGCAGCACTTCACGCAGAATGGCTTCGCGAACCACCAGGCTGTCGTACTCGCGCACGAATGTTTTGACCGCCAGACGGCGCGCAGGTGGCGTGGCGATGATCGACAAATCACGCATCCCGCTCATGGCCATATTCAATGTGCGCGGAATAGGCGTGGCGGTCAGGGTCAGAATATCCACATCAGCTCGCATCGCCTTGATACGCTCTTTGTGGCGCACGCCGAAGCGGTGCTCTTCGTCGACAATCAGCAGGCCCAGATCTTTCCAGTGCAGGTTACTTTGCAGCAGCTTATGGGTACCGATGATAATATCGACCTTGCCTTCAATCGCCTGTTCCAGCACCACGTTTTGCTCTTTGGCACTGCGAAAACGCGACATCATTTCTATGCGGATCGGCCAGCTGGCAAAACGGTCACGGAAGTTGTCGAAGTGCTGCTGTGCCAGCAGGGTAGTCGGCACCAATACGGCCACCTGCTTGTTGTTCGATACCGCCAGAAACGCGGCGCGCATCGCTACTTCAGTTTTACCAAAGCCCACGTCGCCGCACACCAGACGGTCCATCGCCAGCGGCTGGGTCATATCAGTCAGCACGGCGTTGATCGCCTGTGCCTGATCCGGCGTAGTTTCGAACGGGAAGGCCTGACAGAACAGCTGGTACTGTTCTTTGTCGTGCTTGAAGGCGAACCCTTTTTTGGCTTCGCGCTGGGCATAGATATCGAGCAGTTCGGCCGCCACGTCACGGACCTTTTCGGCCGCTTTCTGCCGGGCTTTCGACCAGGCCTCACCGCCCAATTTATGCAGTGGGGCGCTTTCATCCGCCCCCCCGGCATAGCGGCTGATGAGGTGCAGTGAAGAGACGGGCACGTAAAGTTTGTCTTCACCCGCGTAGGTGAGGATCAGATATTCAGCTTTGATGCCGCCAGTTTCCAGCGTGGTCAGGCCGAGATAGCGTCCGACGCCGTGCTCCATATGCACCACCGGTTGACCGGTGCGCAGTTCAGCCAGATTGCGGATCAGCGTGTCAGTATTGATTGCGCGGCGGCTGTCCTGGCGGCGGCGCGCCACGCGTTCACCCAGCAGATCGCTTTCGCAAATCAGCGCCAGCTGTTTGTCGGTGTCGAGGAAACCGCGCTCGCAGGCGCCAATCATGATGTAACGGCCTGCCGTCTGTGCTTCTTCAATGCGGGTGATGAGCTGAGGGTTAAGCTTAATGCGTGCCAGCAGATCCTGCAGGGTTTCGCGGCGGCCTTCGCTCTCTACCGAGAACACGAGACTGCCCGCGAAGGATTCATTGAAACGACGGAGGTTGTCCATTGGCGCTTTGTTCTGCGGTTGAACGGAAAGATCCGGCAGCGCTTGATAACTCAGGTTTGTGTTGGCGGCCTTCTTCGGCAGCACTTCGGTCTTCAACTGAATGCGCGGCCACTCTTTAAGCTCGCTGAACAGAGAGTCGACCCGCAACCACAGGGTTTCTGGTTCCAGCAGCGGACGCATCGGGTCGACGCGGCGGTTTTCATAACGCTGGTTGGCATCGAGCCAGAAACGGTCGGCGGCACTTTCCAGATCGCCCGTATTCAGCAGCAGGGTATTTTTCGGCAGATAGCTGAACAGGGTAGTCAGTGGCTGGCTGAAAAACAGCGGCTGCCAGTACTCTATTCCGGCAGGAAAGGTGCCTTTGCTTACCTGCTGGTATATATGCTCAGCATCGCGACGCACTTCAAACTTTTCACGCCATTGGCTGCGAAACAGTTCGATGGCAGTTTTGTCGGTCGGGAATTCGTGGGCGGGCAATAAGTTAATCTGCGCCACTTCGGTCAGCGTGCGCTGTGTATCGACATCGAATACCCGCAGGCTATCGATTTCATCGTCGAAAAAGTCGATGCGGTAAGGTTCGTCGCTGCCCATCGGGTAGAGATCAAGCAGGGCACCACGGGTGGCAAATTCACCGTGTTCCATCACCTGATCAACGCTGCGGTAACCCGCTTGTTCCAGCTGGGCACGCAGCTTATCGCGTGACAGGAGCTGACCTTTTTTCATCACCAGCGCGTGGCCGTGTAAAAATTCGTGCGGGCAAACCCGCTGCATCAGTGTGTTAACCGGCAAAATAATGATGCCGCGATCGAGCATGGGCAACTGATAAAGGCTCGACAGGCGGGAGGAAATGATCTCCTGATGCGGTGAAAAACTGTCGTAGGGCAGCGTCTCCCAGTCAGCTATATTGAGCACTTTCAGGTTGGTAAATTGCTGAATTT
The DNA here is from genome assembly GCA_946478305.1 of uncultured Enterobacterales bacterium. Taxonomy (GTDB): domain Bacteria; phylum Pseudomonadota; class Gammaproteobacteria; order Enterobacterales; family Enterobacteriaceae; genus Ewingella. The sequence goes on along the minus strand of CAMLBO010000050.1, from coordinate 13,912 downwards.
CGTCGCGCAGGCGCAGGGCATTTTGCATATCGGGTGCGATAAGCATGACCGGACCGTCATGGCGTTCGCTGATGTCGGCACATTCCAGTGCGCAGGCGGATCCAGTGAGTTGCCCCAGTACACGGGTGTCGCCGGGGCGCTCAGGTAAAGAATAACGATGATCTTGAGGCATAGGCTGTAATGTTATCTCGTTGTCGGCGTCCATCTGGACCTGATTTGCAGAGCGTATCTTGCGATGGGGCGCTAATCGGGGTCAACCCGGATCCCCTTATTATATACCTGTCATACTTCAAGCCGCATCTTTGTTGGCTACACCCCTTCCCACGGATCACGTCGTTTACGAAGCTCATCGGAGTGGCTTGTTTTGCTGCCCCGAAGTGGCTCGACTTATTTTGGGTATACCAAGATAAAAAGTATAAAAGACAAAAAGGATAATAAAGCCGGGGAGTGAAGCCGTTAGTGGTTCCATAAAGCGGGACTAGCCTTTATTATCCTTGATCACTTTAGTCTGCGCCATGCACTTAACACGGCCAAGCACGTAAAACGGATGTCATGTATCAACCTGTTGCGTTATTTATAGGCCTGCGCTACATGCGCGGGCGTGCTTCAGACCGCTTTGGACGGTTTGTCTCCTGGCTTTCTACCATCGGTATTACCCTCGGGGTGATGGCGCTGGTGACGGTGTTATCGGTTATGAACGGTTTTGAGAAGGACCTGGAAAGTAACATTCTGGGTCTGATGCCTCAGGCGTTGGTGACGACGGCACAAGGTTCGCTGGACCCTCAACAAATTACGCATGCGGATGTTGCAGCGCTCAAAGGTGTCACCCGAGCGGTGCCGTTGACGACGGGCGATGTGGTACTGCAAAGCCCCGGCAGCGTGGCGGTCGGCGTCATGCTTGGCGTGAATCCTGACGAAAAGGATCCGCTTTCCAACTATATGGTGGCGGTGAATCAGGATGTGCTGCAGCCGGGTCAGTACAAGGTCATTCTCGGCGACCAACTGGCTCAACAGCTGAAAGTAAAACGCGGTGACCAGCTGCGCCTGATGGTCACCAGCGTCAGTCAGTTTACTCCAATGGGCCGAATTCCGAGCCAGCGCCTGTTTACTGTTGCCGGAACTTTTGCCGCCAACAGTGAAGTAGATGGCTACCAGATGCTGGTCAATCAGCAGGATGCGTCACGCCTGATGCTTTATCCGAAAGGGAATGTCACCGGCTGGCGTTTGTTCCTCGACAAGCCGCTGGATGTTGACAGCCTGAGTACGCAAACCTTGCCGAAAGGGACCGAGTGGAAAGACTGGCGCGAACGTCGCGGCGAACTGTTCCAGGCCGTGCGCATGGAAAAAAATATGATGGGCCTGCTGCTGAGCCTGATTGTTGCCGTCGCCGCCTTTAACATCATCACATCACTCGGCTTGCTGGTGATGGAGAAGCAGGGCGAAGTGGCCATTTTGCAAACCCAGGGGCTCACCCGCCGTCAAATCATGGCGCTGTTTATGGTGCAGGGCGCGAGCGCCGGTATTATCGGGGCGCTGCTGGGGGCCGTTCTCGGGGTGCTACTGGCCACCCAGTTGAATAACATCATGCCGGCCATTGGCCTGATGCTTGATGGCGCATCGTTGCCGGTGGATATCGAAGCCACACAGGTGGTGATTATCGCCCTGATCGCCATGGCGATCGCTTTACTGTCTACGCTTTACCCTTCGTGGCGCGCAGCTGCCGCCCAACCCGCAGAGGCTTTACGTTATGAGTAATTTAGTATCATCGCAGGGCGAATTATTATTGCAGTGCGCAAACCTCTGTAAGACTTACACCGAAGGTAAAATGCACACCGACGTATTGCGCGATGTCTCTTTTGCTATTCAGCCCGGCGAAATGATGGCGATTGTCGGCAGCTCCGGTTCCGGTAAAAGTACCCTGTTGCACCTGCTGGGTGGGTTAGATTCGCCGACCTCCGGCGAGGTGGTGTTTAAAGGTACTTCGCTTAACACGATGACTTCTGCTGCCAAGGCCGAATTGCGTAACCGCGAGTTGGGCTTTATCTATCAGTTCCATCATTTGCTGCCGGACTTCACCGCGATGGAGAATGTGGGTATGCCGCTGTTGATTGGCAAGGGCAAAGCGGCGGAAGTGGAAGAAAAATCCATGGCGATGCTGGCGGCGGTGGGTCTGCAACACCGCAGCAAACATCGCCCGTCGGAACTCTCCGGCGGTGAGCGTCAGCGCGTGGCGATTGCCCGTGCGCTGGTGAACAACCCATCGCTGGTGCTGGCCGATGAACCTACCGGTAATCTGGATCAGAAAAACGCCGACAGCATTTTCGATCTGCTCGGTGAATTGAATGTGCGTCAGGGAACGGCATTCTTAGTGGTCACTCACGATCTGCAATTGGCCAAACGCATGAACCGCCAGCTGGAAATGCGTGACGGCAAGCTTCAACAGGATTCGACCCTGCTGGGAGCGAAGTGATGTCAGCCATTCCATTTTCTCTTTTAATCGGCCTGCGCTTTAGCCGCGGTCGCCGCCGTAGCGGCATGGTGTCGCTGATCTCGATTATCTCCACACTCGGTATTGCACTGGGTGTCGCGGTGCTGATTGTGGGTCTGAGTGCCATGAACGGTTTTGAACGCGAGTTGAAAGAGCGCGTGCTGGCCGTGGTGCCGCACGGTGAAATCCGCCCGGTCAATCAGCCGTTTGAAGGTTGGCAGGGCGTGCTGGAACGTGTTGAAAAAGTGCCGGGCATTGCCGCCGCCGCACCTTATGTGGAATTCAACGGTTTGATTGAGCACGGTGCTAAACTGCGTGCGCTTAAACTCAAAGGCGTTGACCCGCAGCAGGAATCCCGTGTCAGCGCCGCACCGAGTTTTGTGCTTAATAACGCTTGGCAGAGTTTCAAAGCCGGTGAGCAGCAGGTGATCCTGGGTAAAGGCGTGGCCGATGCCATCGGTGTTAAGCAGGGTGACTGGGTCACAGTAATGATCCCGAACAGTGATCCGGAAATGAAACTGCTTCAGCCTAAGCGCATCCGTCTGCACGTCACCGGTATTTTGCAGCTCAGTGGTCAGCTGGATCACAGCTTGGCCATGGTGCCGCTGGCAGATGCCCAGCAATATCAGGATATGGGTAGCAGTGTCACTGGCATTGATATCAAAGTGAACGACGTCTTTGCTGCGCAGAAACTGGTGCGTGATGCCGGAGAAGTCACGCAAGCCTATGTCTACATCAGCAGTTGGATCGGCACTTACGGTTACATGTATCGTGATATCCAGATGGTGCGTGCCATCATGTATATGGCGATGGTGCTGGTGATCGGCGTGGCCTGTTTCAATATCGTTTCGACGTTGGTGATGGCCGTTAAAGATAAAAGCAGTGATATTGCGATCCTGCGCACACTGGGTGCAAAAGACGGGCTGATTCGCGCGGTGTTCATCTGGTACGGTTTACTGGCCGGGCTGGTGGGCAGTATTTGTGGCGTCGTGGTGGGAGTGATTGCGTCTTATCAACTGACCAATATCATTAATGCGCTGCAGAAGTTTACCGGACATCAGTTCTTGTCGGGCGATATCTATTTCATCGACTTTTTACCGTCGGAACTTCACTGGCTGGATGTGGCTGGCGTGTTATTTACCGCGCTGGTGTTGAGCCTGCTTGCCAGTTGGTATCCGGCGCGGCGCGCCAGCCGTATTGATCCAGCCCGCGTGCTCAGCGGCGGGCAGTAGAAACTTTTAACAGACTTGTAACAAAGCAGGAGCACTTATGCGCACACGCCATCGTCTGTGTCGGTTTCGCAAAAACAAGCGCATACGGCACCAACGTTTTCGCTCAAATATTTTCCATCGAGACAATATGGCTGCTGCTTCACTCAAGCGGCCTTTTGTGGTGGTGCTGACCGGTGCCGGGATCTCAGCGGAGTCGGGTATTCGCACCTTCCGTGCAGCGGACGGGTTATGGGAAGAGCATAACGTTGAAGACGTGGCGACGCCGGAAGGTTATCGCCGCGATCCTGAACTGGTGCAGGCTTTTTATAACGCCCGGCGCCAGCAGTTACAGCAGCCGGAGATCCAGCCGAATGCTGCGCATAAAGCGCTGGCAACGCTGGAAGATGCGCTGGGTGATAACTTTATGCTGGTGACGCAGAACATCGACAATTTACATGAGCGCGCCGGCAATAAACGCGTAATGCACATGCATGGTGAATTGCTTAAAGTGCGTTGTACTCAGTCTGGTCAGGTTTTCGACTGGCCCGGTGATCTCAGTGTTGATGATAAATGCCACTGCTGCCAGTTCCCGGCTGCATTACGTCCACACATCGTGTGGTTTGGTGAAATGCCGATTGGTATGGATGAAATCTATCAGGCGCTGGCGAAAGCGGATTTCTTTATTGCCATTGGCACCTCCGGGCACGTTTATCCTGCGGCCGGTTTTGTGCATGAAGCGCGTTTGGGCGGTGCCTTCACCATTGAGCTGAACCTGGAGCCGAGCCAGGTCGAAAGTCAATTTGACGAGAAGAAGTACGGCCCCGCCAGCGAGGTGGTTCCCGATTTTGTTCATGCCTTTCTGACGAAAGAAGATAATGCCTGGCGCTAGCCGGGCTTTTTTTTAACTATTTCCCTCTTTTGGCTAAATCACACAAAAATTGCGCCTGTGCAGAACACTTCCGTGACTAAACTTGGAGAAAAATGACCTGACGCAATATTCGACGTATTCATGCTGCGCATAATAAAAGTCAGCTGCCAGAGGATAACTAATTATGGATAAGTTGCTCGATCGTTTCTTCCACTACGTTTCATTTGATACCCAATCGAAAGCCAATGTCAGGCATACGCCCAGCACAGAAGGGCAAATGAAGCTGGCACGTGAATTACGCAACGAGCTGATTGAACTGGGGTTCGACCAGGTTACGCTTAACGACAAGGGCTGCGTGATGGGCACTTTGCCTGGCAATGTCGCTTGGCAAGTTCCGACCATCGGTTTCATTTCTCATCTGGATACGGCACCGGACTTTACCGCCAAACACGTTAATCCCCAAATCGTCGAAAATTACCGCGGAGGTGATATCGCTCTCGGTAACGGTGACGAGGTATTATCGCCAGTTATGTTTCCGGTACTGCATCAGTTGCTCGGACAGACGCTGATCACGACCGATGGTAAAACCCTGTTGGGCGCCGATGACAAAGCCGGTATCGCCGCCATTGTCACCGCCATGGTGAGGCTCAAAAACAGCAACCGACCTCACGGTCCCCTGCGGGTGGCATTTACCCCGGATGAAGAGATTGGCAAAGGCGCTCAGTCTTTTGATGTTCCTGCGTTCGGTGCCGAATGGGCTTACACCGTTGATGGTGGAGGGGTGGGTGAGCTGGAGTTTGAGAACTTCAACGCGGCGTCTGCCACCATTAAAATCGTTGGTAATAACGTGCATCCTGGCAGTGCTAAAGGTGTGATGGTGAATGCACTGTCGCTGGCAGCCCGTTTCCACAGCGCATTACCGCCGGATGAGACGCCCGAGAATACCGAAGGTTATGAGGGTTTTTATCATCTGACCACAATGAAAGGTTCGGTTGAACGTGCCGAAATGCACTACATTATCCGCGACTTCGACAAGGCAAATTTCGAAGCCCGTAAGCAAAAAATTATTGATGTTGCTCACGTGGTTGGCAAAGGATTGCATCGCGATTGCTATATCGAAGTGACGCTCGATGACCACTATTACAACATGCATGACAAAGTGGCTCAGCATCCGCACATCATTGAGATTGCCAGACAGGCGATGCTGGCATGCGATATCGAACCGGTGATGAAACCGATCCGCGGCGGTACCGATGGCGCGCAACTCTCTTTCCGTGGCCTGCCTTGCCCGAATATTTTCACCGGCGGCTATAATTTCCACGGTAAGCACGAATTCGTGACGCTTGAAGGAATGGAGAAAGCGGCAGAGGTGATTATGCGCATTGCAGAGTTAACTGCTCAACGCGCGGCAAAGCACTGACTCTGTTTATAAAAATGACTGTTTACGTCAAATAAAAAGGGGTGCACTTTGCGATAAAGTGCACCCCTTTATTTTATGGTGTTACGGGATCAGTCGTTAAAGTACCAGTAACCACTGTTGACCAGTGCGGACAGCAGCGCGAGGAAGGAGGGATCTTCCAGCGCATCGCCCAGCATGTCGCGGGATACCGTCATGTGGCGGGTCATGGCATCAACGGCAGTCAAATGGTCGGTCGTCATCGCTTCGCCATTGACATAGCACACATCCCCCACGCGCAATACACGCAGGCCACAAAGGCGTTGCAGCGATTCGCCGGATTCCAGCAACTCATAGATTTCACCCGCCTGGTAAGGCGGCTCCGGTGGGGCCAGATCCAGCTCATGGCGTGATTGGGAAATAAATTCACCAAACCAGCTGTTGAAATGCTCCGGGTTACCGACCAGTTCCAGCATCATGTTACGCATGCTGTCGAGCTCTTCCGGCAGTACCAGCGCGGGATGTTCACGCTCAACCAGTTCCGGATCCCCATAACGCTTGCTGCCGAGTTCGCGGGCCAGAATGTAATCTGCATAGCCACTGACCATCTCACGTGCATTCGGCGCGCGGAAACCCACCGAGTAATTCAGCGAGCTTTCCAGTGAATAGCCTTCGTGCGGGAAACCCGGTGGAATATAGACGATGTCGCCTGGTTCGAGTTCTTCATCGATGATGGCCTCGAACGGGGCGACCTGCAGCAAATCCGGGTGCGGGCTATGCTGTTTCATCGGGATTTTTTCGCCCACGCGCCAGCGACGGCGGCCCGTACCCTGAATGATGAATACATCGTACTGGTCCAGATGCGGGCCTACGCCACCGCCGGGAACGGAGTAGGAGATCATCAGATCATCCATACGCCAGTCAGGAATGTGGCGGAAAGGGCGCATCAGGTGGGAGGAGGGCTCATGCCAGTGATCAACCGCCTGAACCAGAATTGACCAGTTGTTTTCACCCAGATGATCATAACTTTCAAACGGGCCGTGACTGACCTGCCAGCGCCCGTCCTGATGACTTACCAGGCGGCTGTCAACTTCGTTTTCCATCGCCAGACCGGCCAGTTCGTCCGGGGAGAGCGGGTCGACAAAATTTTTGAAGCCACGTTTAAGAACAACAGGACGTTTTTGCCAGTAGCGTTGTAAGAAATCGGTCCAGTCGAGATCGAGTTGATAATCCATATGTATATTCCATGGCCTGAAGAGAGAACTATTGAGAAGGATTATAACGGAAGGTGCCGCCGCTGCATTGGGCAATCGCCAGCAATTTTCATTTACTGTTGATGCTTCAGGCTACCGCGGCGTGGGTTTTACTCAATCCAGATCGTTTTCATGCTGCTGCCCGAAGCAGACACGCATACTGGCACCGCCGAGCGGGCTGTCACCGATGATGATCTCACCATCGTACTGTTCGATGATTTCACTGGCTAAAGAGAGCCCTAAGCCCTGGCCTGGCCGCAAGGTATCGGCCCGCTGGCCGCGCTGGAAAATGACGGTACGCTTGCTTTCCGGAATACCCGGGCCATCATCCTCAATCAGGATGACCAGTTGATTTTCTGAGCATACGGCACTGATCTCGACAAACTCCAGACAGTACTTGCAGGCGTTATCAATAACGTTACCCATCACTTCGATGAAGTCATTCTTCTCACCAATAAAGGTAATTTCAGGCGAGATATCCAGCGTCAGTACCACCCCTTTACGCTGATACACTTTATTCAGGGCCGAACAAAGGCTGTCCAGCAGCGGCGGTACGGAATGTACTTCGCGTATAAGAATAGTGTGTTCGGATCGCAGTGTCGCACGATGCAGATAGTAGCCTATCTGTTGCGAAATGCGGCTGATTTGCTCGAGCATCACTGGCTCGGCTTCTTCGATCGTCATCTGTTTGCTATTACGAAGCGATCGCAAGGTCGACTGCAAAACGGCCAACGGCGTTTTCAGGCTATGAGTCAGGTCAGCCATTGTGGTCCGATAGCGGTCATAGCGCTCCCGCTCGCCGTGCAGCAAGGTATTGAGGTTACGCACCAGCCCTTTGAGCTCACGCGGTGGGTTTTCATCCAACGCCTCTCGTTCGTGGGTTTCCAGCTCGGCCACCTGACGGATCAAGGCTTTGATGGGGCGCAGGCTCCAGTAGGCTGCCAGCCACAACAGTGGCACAACCAGCAACAGGTTTGCCAGCAACACATAGCTGAACCATTCCCACACTAAATCAGAAGGTTGCAGCTCTTGCGGAATGGTATCCACCACGACAATGTTGAGGGCAGGCAGGCGGGACGTTGCGGCATAAGTATTGACGGCGATGGAGTGGGTCAACGCACTGGCATCCGTGTCATCATAATCTTTGAGTTTATCCCGTGCCCGTGGGTTGTCTCCCATCACTTCGCCACTGACCTGGGTGTCGGTGTCCAGCTCATAGAAGCCTGGTTTGTTCATCCATGCCTTGTCGATACGGGCTTCAATTTCCGGCAGGCGGCGCTCAGCCCACAGCAGATCGCCTTTATCATCGTAGATAAAGACCAGCGTAGGAGAGTTGAGATCTAAATCGGGGGGAACGTTGATGGTCAGCTTATTGTCACGCCACTGAGCGAGGCTGAAAAACAAATTACTTTCGCCCCGCAGCAGACGGTAGGCCGTTTTATCGAAACTGACCATATAACCCACTACTGCCACCAGCCCGTAAGCCAGCGACAGTGCAAGTACCACGGCAGCAGTCGCCAGCATAAAACGGGAACGCAGCGAAAAAGGCTTATTATTACGAAATTTCATCGGCCAGCCGTCAGGAAGTGTTACGGGCGAATATCGAAACGATAACCCTGACCACGCACAGTGGTTATCACATCGGTCGGATATTCAGCTTGCAGTTTTTTACGTAACCGGCCCATCAGAACATCGACGGTGTGGCTCTCACGCAGCTCAGCATCAGGATAAAGTTGCAGCATCAGCGAGTCTTTGCTCACCACTTTACCCGCATTGCGGATCAGCGTCTCGATGATTGTGTACTCAAAGGCGGTAAGCTTCACCGGCTGCTCATTCACGGTCAGTTCACGACGGGAGAGATCAATCTGGAAAGGCGCCATAGCAATAACCTGCGATGCCAGACCGCTATTACGGCGCATCAGGGCCTGCATACGGGCGACCACTTCTTCGAGATGGAAAGGCTTAGTGACATAGTCATCGGCACCGGCTTCAAGCACGGCAACCTTGTCCTGCCAGCTTTCACGTGCGGTCAGAACCAGAATCGGCAGTTTTGCCTGATGGCTGCGCCAGCGCTGAATTAAACTCAGACCATCCTCGCCGGGTAAACCGAGATCAACAATGGCGATATCGGGCGCATGTTCCTGCAAAAAGTAATCAGCTTCTTTCGCGTCTTCTGCTGCATCAACCTGATGCCCCATCTCGCGCATTTGTACCGACAGGTGATGGCGCAACAGCGCATTGTCTTCGACAACCAGAATTCGCATAGCAACTCCTTTTTTGATGCAGGGCTGAACCCTGTACAGTTTTTATAATATATCCCGCGGTAACTGTAACGTATTCAAAATGATTTGCTTCAACGTCAGATAAACATCTTGTGAGGCAGGTTAAACGAAAGATAAACCAAGTATAAACGGCCAAACCGCCCAGTGACAGAAAATGTGAGACCGATTGCGCTAAGAACCTAAAGGTTTCATAGCTCACAAATATAAAAAAGGCGACCCGCAGGTCGCCTGATCTGTAAATAGTGGAAACTTACTTCAGTTCATCAACCATTTTAGCCGCACGGCCAATATAGTTACCTGGCGTCATGGCCTTCAGGCGCACTTTCTCATCATCCGGCAATGGCAAGCTGTCGATGAATGCCTGCATACCGGCTGCGTCTACGCGTTTGCCACGGGTCAGCTCTTTCAGTTTTTCGTACGGCTTCTCGATGCCGTAGCGGCGCATCACGGTCTGGATTGGTTCGGCCAGCACTTCCCAGTTGTGGTCAAGTTCGAAAGCCAGATTCGCTTCATTTACTTCCAGTTTGCTCACACCTTTCATGGTCGCCTGATAGGCGATCAAGGCATAACCCAAACCGACGCCGAGGTTACGCAACACAGTGGAGTCCGTCAGGTCACGCTGCCAGCGGGAGACCGGCAGTTTGCTGGCCAGATGCTGCAGTACCGCGTTGGACAAACCGAGGTTGCCTTCTGAGTTTTCGAAGTCAATCGGGTTCACTTTGTGCGGCATGGTGGATGAACCGATTTCGCCAGCAATAGTGCGCTGCTTGAAGTGGTTCAGGGCAACGTAGCCCCAGATATCGCGGTCAAAGTCGATCAGAATGGTGTTGAAACGCGCCACGCAGTCAAACAGCTCTGCGATATAGTCATGCGGTTCAATCTGTGTGGTGTACGGGTTCCAGGTAATGCCCAGCGAGGTCACGAACTCTTCGCTGAATTTATGCCAGTCCACTTCCGGGTAGGCCACGATGTGCGCGTTGTAATTGCCGACTGCACCGTTGATTTTACCGAGAATTTCTACCTTTTGCAGCTGCTTGTACTGGCGATCCATACGATAGGCCACGTTGGCAAACTCTTTACCAATCGTGGATGGTGTGGCGGGCTGACCGTGGGTGCGCGACAGCAGAGGGATGTCACGGAACTGATGGGCCAGACCTTTGATGGAGTCAATGATTTTCAGCCAGTATGGCGCCACGACTTCCTGACGTGCCGTTTGCAGCATCAGGGCGTGAGAGAGGTTGTTGATATCTTCAGAAGTACAGGCGAAGTGAATGAATTCAGACACGGCGTGCAGGGCAGGGATGGCTGCCACTTTTTCTTTCAGGAAGTATTCAACCGCTTTGACGTCATGGTTGGTGGTTTTCTCGATGTCTTTAATACGCTGTGCGTCTTTTTCGTCGAAGTTAGCCACTAACTGGTCAAGGAAAGCGTTTGCGTCGGCATCAAAAGCAGGGACTTCTTTGATGTCTGCACAAGCTGCCAGTTTTTGCAGCCAACGTACTTCAACCTGCACTCGGAACTTCAGCAAGCCGAATTCGCTGAAGATTGCGCGCAGCGCGCTGACTTTATCACCGTAGCGTCCATCAACGGGGGAAACGGCGGTCAGTGAGGATAATTCCATCGGTAGCAACTCCTGGGATCTTATTAACAATGAGCTAAAATATTTTTCGCCTGTTCAAACAAGCGATTACGGGAAAACATTAGCTGCAGGCGTCCGCCGCCTACCTGCTGCCACAATACGGCTGAACGGATCCCCGCCAGCAGTACGGCCCGGACTTTGGCCTGAACCTGTGGGTTTTGTAAAATCGTAGGTGAACCTGTGACCTGAATCCGCGGGCCAACCGGACTGACGATATCAACATAAATCGCGGCCAGGGAGCTGAGCATGGTTTCTGACTCAAGCTCAAAGTGCGCCAATTGGCGGTCGAGCTGGTCAAGCCGTTCCCCAAGCTTGTTCATGGCGGCTTTATTAGCGTTGAGCTTGCGCTCCAGTACCATCAGACTCAATGTGTAGCGCGTTAATTCGGCGCCTGGTCCCTGACGATTGGCGTTTAATACACCCAGCAGAGTTTCAAGCCCCATCTTCAGGTTGGCTTCATTATTGCCGTAAACCGCCAGCGTGGATGCCGGATTCATCTCCAGCAGGCTGCGTAACGACACTGACATTTCTTCCTGTGCACAATGACCTTCATGGGCCAATTGCTGAACCAGGCGCGCCGATTGGCATATTCCGGCCAATGCCAGCGTAATGTCATAATAATTTTTAGCCACGTTTACTCCTGTAAGCGTTGTTCGGGCGACACCGACTTCGATAACGAAGAAACAGCGGACCGGCCGAAACTGAGGCGCAGATCATGCCACATAATCGCTTCTAAACCCAGTTCGGAATCAGTGCAGTTTTGCGAGGATTATCCGTAAAATAAAATCGGGACGCATTAAGCGCCCCGTGATGATAGTAACCGTGTTACAGGGGATGCCGCTGTTCGATGATACCGCCGCCGAGGCAGATTTCATCGATGTAAAACACGGCGGACTGACCCGGTGTTACCGCTGCAACCGGCGCGTCGAAACGCACGCCAATACGGTCATCGCCCAGTGGAGTAACCGTGCAGGGGATGTCCTGTTGCCGATAACGGGTTTTCACCATGCATTTGAAAGGTTCAGTAACCGGTTTACGGTCTACCCAATGCAGCTGTTGGGCAATCAACCCAACGGACATCAGGCGTGGATGTTCACCACCTTGGGCCACGTAGAGAATATTGTTCGCCACGTCTTTATCTACGACATACCACGGATCTTCGCCGCCATCTTTCTGACCGCCAATGCCCAGTCCTTTACGCTGCCCCAGAGTGTGATACATCAGGCCCTGGTGCTGCCCCATATCCTGACCATCCACGCTTTTGATTGGGCCTGGCTGAGCGGGAAGGTAGCGGCCAAGGAAGTCTTTAAATTTGCGCTCGCCGATAAAACAGATGCCGGTGGAGTCTTTCTTTTTGGCGGTGATAAGATCCAGCTCTTCGGCAATGCGGCGTACTTCCGGCTTTTCCAGTTCACCCACCGGGAACAGGCTTTGAGCGATTTGATCGCTTCCCAAAGTGTAGAGGAAGTAGCTCTGATCTTTATTACCGTCGGCGCCACGCAGCAGGTGGCTGATGCCGTCAAAGTCCTTACGGCGCACGTAGTGTCCGGTAGCAATGTAGTCCGCGCCTAAATCTTCGGCAGCAAATTCCAGGAAGGCTTTGAATTTAATCTCTTTATTGCACAGGATATCCGGGTTTGGCGTACGGCCTGCTTTATACTCTTCAAGGAAGAGTTCAAACACGTTGTCCCAATATTCAGCGGCAAAGTTCACGGTGTGCAGTTTCATGCCCAGTTTGTCGCACACGGCTTGCGCATCGGCAAGGTCGGTGGCGGCGGTGCAGTACTCTTCATTGTCGTCCTCTTCCCAATTTTTCATGAAGAGGCCCTCCACCTGGTAGCCTTGCTGTTGCAGCAAATAGGCCGAAACGGAGGAGTCGACGCCGCCGGACATCCCGACGATCACTTTTTTCTGGCTGTTGTCAGACATAATAGTCCCGAAAAACATAAGTAAATTGCCCGACAGGTGGCGCTTTTTACTGGCATTTCAACGCCAGAAAGTCACACGAGGATGAAGGCCGCGCGCAACAAAAAGTCACTCCGGACCGGACAGCGGTGGTTAGTGTTTTTTTCGAAAAAAACTAAGCGAGAAATTTTATCACGTCAGGGCGCTGGCTGCACCGTTGATTGGCACAACCGGCGGAGCCTGCGTTATTCCGGCAAATTGAAGTTAGCCAGCAACCCGAGGGGATAGCGCGGATTCTGCTGATAACAGCGAATACTTTCGGCTACCAGCGGTGAACGCAGTTGGGTTGAACCGATGATCTCATCCGCGCTGGCCCAGATGCAGCGGTCTATGTCGCTGTCCTGCGGTGCGGTGGGTGGTTGTTCGTCGAGATCAATCACAAATGCGAAGCGCAGAAAAGGGGTGCCGTCAGGTGCCTGCCATTGATGCAGTTTGAGAAAAGATTGTGGCTCAGCATCGATGCCGCTCTCTTCATAAAGTTCGCGTTTTGCAGCGCTGAACAGGGTTTCATTGGCTTCAAGATGACCGGCAGGCTGGTTCCAGGTCACTTTACCATTCACCGTTTCTTCGACAATCAGAAACTGTCCCTGCGATTGCACGACGCAGGCGACGGTAACGTGCGGCTTAAACATCTGAGATCTCCTTCCATTGACCGGGTTGTAAATCACCGAGCGAATATTCACCCATGCTGAAGCGGATAAGGCGCAGGGTAGGAAAACCTACGTGGGCCGTCATGCGTCGCACCTGCCGGTTGCGGCCCTCATATAACGTCATTTTCAGCCCTGTCTCTTATACACATCTCCGAGCCCA
>CAMLBO010000049.1 GCA_946478305.1 uncultured Enterobacterales bacterium | reverse complement strand
TTCTCAGAAGGCCGCAACCCTTAATTTAAAATAAATTACTGACCGTTCTTTTTTTGGACAAAAGCACCTAAATCGAATGAATTACATACAAAAAAAGAGGCTCAGATGAGCTCTGAGCCTCTTAAGTGCCATTTCTGCTGGTTTTCTACCGGTTATTGCCGGGCCACTATATGATCATTTTCCACATCTATAGTGATAGGTTTACCCGGTATCAGCTTCCCTGACAGTATCTGCTGAGCCAGCGGGTTCTCGATCTCCTGTTGGATAGCGCGTTTAAGTGGGCGCGCACCGTATACAGGGTCGAAACCAGTGTTGCCTATAAGCTCCAGCGCCGCATCGGTTAATGTGGCTGTGTAGCCATGCTCTTCCAGACGTTTGTACAAACGCTCCAGCTGAACCTTCGCAATATTCTTGATATGCGCATGAGACAGAGGATGGAAGACCACCACTTCATCGATACGGTTGATGAACTCAGGGCGGAAGCTTTGCGTAACCACTTCCATCACTGATGCTTTCATCTGCTCATAAGTTGCTTCACCGAAGTGCTGCTGAATAATGTCAGAGCCCAGGTTTGAGGTCATGATCACCACAGTATTACGGAAATCGACCGTTCTGCCCTGACCATCAGTCAGACGCCCATCATCCAGAACCTGCAACAGAATGTTGAATACGTCCGGATGTGCCTTCTCAACTTCATCTAATAAGATGACGGAGTAAGGACGGCGACGCACTGCCTCAGTTAAGTAACCGCCCTCTTCATAGCCGACATATCCTGGTGGCGCACCGACCAGACGAGATACAGAGTGTTTCTCCATAAACTCTGACATGTCGATACGTACCATGGCGTCATCACTATTAAAGAGGAATGTCGCCAGCGCCTTGCAAAGTTCTGTCTTACCGACCCCGGTTGGCCCTAAGAAGAGGAATGAACCGATCGGACGATTTGGATCAGACAGCCCGGCACGACTACGGCGTATCGCATTCGATACTGCTTCAACCGCTTCATTCTGCCCAATGACCCGATGGTGCAGTTCATCTTCCATACGCAGCAGTTTCTCACGCTCGCTTTCCAGCATCCGGTCAACCGGAATACCGGTCCAGCGGGCCAGCACATCCGCGATTTCCACATCAGTTACCCGGTTACGCAGTAACTTCATGGTCTTGCCTTCAGCCTGAGTTGCCGCCGCCAGTTGTTTTTCCAGTTCTGGAATTTTACCGTACTGCAATTCAGACATGCGGCCGAGATCGCCAACACGCCGTGCCTGCTCGAGCGTAATTTTTGCCTGCTCAAGTTCAGTCTTAATATTTTGAGTCCCGGTCAGTGAGGCTTTCTCTGCTTTCCACTCTTCTTCCAGCTCAGAATATTCACGCTCTTTCTGGCCCAACTCCGTTTCTAGCATTTCCAGACGCTTCACACTGGCGTCGTCAGATTCTTTCTTGAGAGCCTGTTGTTCCAGTTTCAACTGGATAATACGGCGCTCAAGGCGATCCAGAGACTCCGGCTTAGAGTCCATCTGCATACGAATACTGGACGCGGCTTCGTCAATCAGGTCAATCGCCTTGTCAGGCAACTGGCGGTCTGAAATATAGCGATGCGACAACGTCGCTGCCGCCACAATAGCCGGGTCAGTGATCTGCACATGGTGATGCAATTCATAACGCTCTTTCAGTCCGCGTAAAATCGCGATGGTGTCTTCGACTGAAGGTTCAGCCACAAACACTTTCTGGAAGCGGCGTTCAAGCGCAGCATCTTTCTCTATAAATTGACGATACTCATTTAACGTTGTGGCACCGACACAGTGAAGTTCACCACGTGCCAGCGCAGGCTTAAGCATATTGCCTGCATCCATTGCGCCATCGGCTTTACCTGCACCAACCATGGTATGTAATTCGTCAATAAACAGGATGACATTACCTTCCTGTTTCGCCAGATCGCTAAGCAAGCCTTTCAGGCGTTCTTCGAACTCACCACGGTATTTCGCACCGGCCACCAGCGCGCCCATATCTAAAGAGAGAACGCGTTTGTTTTTCAGGCCTTCAGGTACTTCGCCATTAATGATGCGCTGTGCGAGGCCTTCGGCGATTGCCGTTTTACCTACACCAGGTTCACCAATTAATACCGGATTGTTTTTGGTACGACGTTGTAATACCTGAATGGTACGGCGAATTTCTTCGTCACGGCCTATTACCGGATCAAGTTTTCCTTGTTCCGCGCGTTCGGTCAGGTCGATAGTGTATTTTTTCAAAGCCTGACGTTGGTCTTCAGCTCCCTGATCATCCACTTTGTCGCCACCTCTCATTTGATCAATTGCCGCGCTGATTTTCTCTACCGTCGCCCCGCTGGCTTTTAGCAGGTCGGTCAGGGTACCGCGGTCTTTCAGTGCCGCGAGAATAAACAGCTCGGATGAAATAAACTTATCAGCGCGTTGCTGCGCCAACTTGTCACAAAGATTTAAAACACGTACCAGTTCATTGGATGGTTGAACATCACCACCGGTACCTTCAACTTGCGGCAGTCGCCCCAAAGCCTGTTCCACGTCCGTGCGCAAACGCGGGGTATCGATCCCGGCAGCGGTCAATAACGGACTCACAGTCCCGCCTTCCTGAGTGAGTAAAGCACTCATCAGGTGAACAGGTTCGATAAATTGGTTGTCGCGCCCAAGTGCGAGTGACTGGGCGTCGGCGAGGGCAAGCTGGAATTTACTGGTAAGACGATCCAGACGCATAACACCTCCTATTTCTGAACAAAATTGCTACTGGAGAATAGATGAGGTCAACCCTCACGTTTTCAAGGTTATCTTGTCAGTATATTATGAGTACAACGCCATGCGCTGGCGGATCGTCTTGATTAGGAAGGTTATATGAGCCAAATTAAACTTGCCAGCCGTCCGGTGTTAACTTCGCGTCGGTAAGAGTAAAACTTTGTACTATCCGTAACAGTGCAATATTCCCCGCCATAGATGTGTGTCACCCCACAAGACTTCAATCGCAGCCGTGCCAGATGATAGATATCCGCCAGGAATTTATTTCCTCTCGGCTTGAAAGCTGCGTCAGCCCGTGAGTCTATCAACATAAATGCATCACGCACCTCATCGCCCACTTCAAACTGTTGCGGGCCAATGGCAGGCCCCAGCCAGGCAATAATATCGGAGGGTCTTGCAGAGAATTCAGCCACGGTCTTTTCGAGCACGCCCGCACATAATCCACGCCATCCTGCATGTGCGGCAGCGACTTCATCGCCGGCCCGGCTGGCAAAAAGCACCGGCAGGCAATCCGCTGTCATGGCGGCGCAGACAACCCCGGGATGATGGGTATAAGCCGCATCGGCCACCAGCGTGGGTGAATAGGGAGTAGTACAAGTGAGTCTGACAACGTGGGTACCATGCACCTGTTCAAGCCAGTGAGGTGCTGCGGGTAGAGAGGCTAAATCAATGAGACGCAGGCGGTTGGCGCTAACAGACAGGAGATCATCACCAACGTGCGAACCCAAATTAAGCCAGTCGTAGGGCGGCAAACTGACACCGCCCTGACGCGTTGTGCTACATGACCGCACTCTTGCAGGCTGCGGCCAATGAGGCTGGATGAGTGGGCTCATCACCAATTCATCTGATCCTTAAACTCTTCGGTATCGGCTTTCAGCGCATTAATCAGGTCAACCATATCCTGCGGAAGCGGCGCATGCCATTCCATCTCGATACCGGTGACCGGATGATAAAGACGCAGCATAGTCGCATGCAAAGCCTGACGATCAAAACCGCGCAGCGTTGCGATAAACTCTTCTGAAGCACCTTTCGGCAAGCGCGGACGACCGCCATAAAGCTGATCACCCAATAAAGGATGGTTAATATGGGCCATATGGACACGGATCTGGTGTGTACGACCGGTTTCCAGACGCAGACGCATGCGCGTATGCGCACGGAAGTGCTCCATAATGCGGTAGTGCGTTGTCGCCGGTTTACCCATCGGGTGAACCGCCATGTGGGTGCGCTTAGTTGAATGGCGGGCGATGGGTTGATCAACCGTGCCGCCAGCCGTCATGGTACCCATTGCAATTGCTTCATATTCACGGGTGATTTCACGCGCCTGCAAAGCTTCAACCAGATGCGTTTGCGCTGGGACTGTTTTTGCTACTACCATCAAACCGGTAGTGTCTTTATCCAGACGGTGAACAATGCCGCAACGCGGTACGTCCATGATTTCTGGATAATAATGCAGTAATGCATTCAGCACGGTACCATCAGGATTCCCTGCGCCTGGGTGAACAACCAGATCGCGGGGTTTATTGATGACTAAAATATCGTTATCTTCGTAGACAATGTTTAACGCGATATCCTGTGGCAGCCAACGCGCATCTTCTTCAATTTGCGCATCGATTGCGATAGCCTCGCCACCCAACACTTTTTCTTTTGGTTTGGTCACTTTCTTGCCATTAACTTGCACCCTGTCATCCAGGATCCAATCTTTTATGCGAGATCGTGAATAATCAGGGAACAATTCGGCTAAAGCTTGATCTAACCGTTGACCGAGTTGAGATTCGGCCACCGTTGCGGTGAGTTGTACTTGTTGTGCCATATGCAGCTTCTTGGTTAACGTTGGGTTTTCACGGCGATGCCGTTTAAAATAATGTGCTATTGTAGCTGGTCTTTGTCGGGAGCTTAACGGACAGTCTCCCAGAATAACACCTGAGGATAATCAAAACGTCATGACGCGTGTGAAATATCTGGTGGCAGCAGCCACGTTGAGCCTGGCGCTGGTCGGTTGCTCCGGTTCCAAAGAAACGGTTCCCGATAATCCGCCAAACGTACTTTATGCTACTGCCCAGCAAAAGCTGCAGGACGGTAACTTTAAGGGTGCGATTGCTCAATTAGAAGCGCTGGATAACCGCTATCCATTTGGACCTTACTCACAACAAGTGCAGTTGGATCTGATCTACGCTTACTACAAGTCTGCTGACTTGCCTTTGGCTCAGGCCTCTATCGATCGCTTTATGCGCCTGAACCCTACCCATCCGAACATTGACTACGTTATGTATATGCGTGGTCTGACGGATATGGCGCTGGACGACAGTGCGCTGCAGGGCTTCTTCGGTATTGATCGTTCAGACCGAGATCCGCAACATGCACGTGCCGCTTTCCGTGACTTCAGCCAGCTGATTCATACCTATCCAAACAGTCAGTATGCAACCGATGCCAATAAGCGTCTGGTGTTCCTGAAAGATCGTCTGGCCAAATATGAGCTATCGGTCGTGCAATACTACACTAAACGTGGCGCATACGTCGCCGTCGTTAATCGTGTAGAGCAAATGTTGAAGGATTATCCGGACACCAAAGCGACGCGTGATGCGCTGCCTCTCATGGAAAATGCATATCGTCAACTGCAACTGAATAACGAAGCGGACAAGGTTGCAAAAATTATTGCAGCCAATAAGGCGTCATAAGTCAGTTATAAGATTCACTCACAATATGTCCGGAACAAACGGTAGCTCAGGCTGCCGTTTTTTTTGCATGTAGCAACTAAACCGATGATTTTTAAAGCAGAGATAAAGAAAAAAGGGACGATCTTGATGGGGCGATCTTATCGATAGTGCGTTATTCTGGTGAAAGTCACAAGGCCTATCAGGCCGTTAATTACCTCAAGTCACAGTTTTGTTGCACTTGACAAAAAGTGACAAAAAAACGTGATCTTCATCACGCATTTTGTCTCAAAGGCAGGTATGCTGAAACTATCCTAGACGGAAAGACAGAGAGGTAAATTAGATGACAGTGAACATTACCAGCAAACAAATGGACATCACCCCAGCGATTCGGGAACACGTCGAAGACCGTCTAAAAAAACTGGAAAAATGGCAAACTCAGTTAATTAACCCACATATTGTTCTTTCGAAAGAACCTCAGGGATTCGTCGCCGACGCGACCATCACAACCGCCAATGGGCCGTTGGTTGCCAGCGCAACGCATGATGACATGTACGCAGCCGTGAATGATCTGATTGCGAAACTTGAACGTCAGCTGAACAAAGCCCAGCACAAGGGCGAAGCACGCCGCGCAGAAACCTGCGTCAAAGAGTTAAACCTGGAACCTGTTGAAGAAGAGGAAGAGGAAAAATAATTTCGGGTTTTATGCTCACGAACCGCGCGCTCTCAGGAGCGCGTTTTTTATATCTGCGGGAAATTGTATTGACACAATGAAAAGCCAGCGGTTACTTTAGACCCAGACCTCCTGAGAGAAATTAATCCACATGAGCACAAAACTGTTTTTCTTCGCATTCTTTTTTACCTTCCCCTGACTGGGAGGCGTTTCGTCGCGAAAGAATGAATGCGAAGACGAACAACCAAGCCTCCTGAAAAGGGGGCTTTTTTTATGCTCATAGTTTGGCAAATCCGATAGAAAAAAAGCACATATAAAAGGGTAAAATAATGACCGAGAATCCGTTGCTGGCTCTGCGTGAACGTATCAGCGCTCTGGACCTTAAATTACTGGCGTTACTGGCCGAAAGACGCAAGCTAGCAGTAGAAGTTGCCCAGTCAAAGATGCATTCTCATCGCCCTATTCGCGACAAAGAGCGTGAAAAAGAGCTTATCAATGCCCTGATTCAGGAAGGCAAAAATCTGGGCCTCGATGGTCACTATATTACCCGCGTATATCAGTTGATCATTGAAGACTCCGTTCTGACTCAGCAGGCCTTATTGCAACAGCATTTGAATCAGACCAGTTCCGACTCAGCCCGCATTGCTTTTCTTGGGCCAAAAGGCTCCTATTCTCATCTTGCAGCCCGTCAGTACGCCGCGCGTCACTTCGAACAATTTATCGAATGCGGCTGTCAGAAATTCCAGGATATCTTCACGCAGGTCGAAACAGGTCAGGCAGACTACGCCGTATTACCGATTGAAAATACCAGCTCCGGCGGCATTAATGACGTCTATGACCTGCTGCAACATACCAGCCTGTCGATTGTCGGTGAGCTGACCAATCCTATCGATCATTGCGTACTGGTTGCCGCGGATACTGACCTCTCTAAAATTGAGACCGTCTATAGCCATCCGCAACCTTTCCAGCAATGCAGCCAGTTTATTAACCGCTTTCCGCATTGGAAAATTGAATATTGCGAAAGCACAGCAGCAGCGATGGAAAAGGTTGCCGCGTCCAAATCCCCTCACGTTGCCGCGCTGGGTAGTGAAGCTGGCGGTGCGCTATATGGCTTGCGGGTGCTGGAACACAATCTGGCGAACCAGGAACAGAACATCACCCGCTTTATCGTACTGGCCCGTAAGGCCATTGAAGTAACCGAACAGGTTCCGGCGAAAACTACCTTTATCATGGCGACGGGTCAACAGGCGGGGGCATTGGTGGAAGCACTGCTGGTGCTGCGCGAGCACGGCATCATTATGACCAAACTGGAATCACGACCAATCAACGGCAATCCTTGGGAAGAGATGTTTTATATCGATGTGCAGGCTAACCTGCGTTCCGAAGCCATGGAGAAAGCATTGCGCGGCCTGGGAGCCATAACCCGTTCGCTGAAAGTCCTTGGGTGTTACCCAAGCGAAAATATTGTCGCCGTAAATCCTGGCTGACTTACCCGTTGGGCAACAAAAAAGGCCATACCGTTTAACCGGATGGCCTTTATTAACATGTTGAGCGTACGATTAACGACGGTTATCGTTAGCCTGGCGCAATAAGGAGCCGCTCTCTTTCAGGAAGCGCGGCGCATAATCACCAAACCAGTTCTCGACCTGCTTAAACTTGGTGATAAATGCCTGCTTGTCACCGTTTTCCAGCAGTGCCAGTGCATCACCAAAACGCTGATAGTAGCGTTTTATCAGCGCTAGATTGCTTTCTGAAGACATAATGATGTCTGCATAAAGCTGTGGATCCTGCGCAAACAGTCGTCCAACCATCGCCAGCTCAAGGCGGTAAATCGGCGAAGAGAGCGCCAGTAGCTGATCAATTTGCACATTCTCTTCGCACAAATGCAGTCCATAAGCGAAAGTCGCAAAGTGTCGCAATGCCTGAATGAATGCCATGTTCTGGTCATGTTCAACGGCGCTAATTTTGTGTAACCTCGCCCCCCAGACCTGCAGTTGCTCAAGTAACCACTGATAGGCCTGCGGTTCACGACCGTCACAATAGACCACAACCTGCTTGGCAAGACTGCCAACGTCCGGACCAAACATCGGATGCAGGCCAAGTACAGGCCCTTCGTGTACCGCGAGCATAGCCTGCAACGGTCGATTCTTCACCGATGCAAGGTCGACCAGGATGCAGTCATCCGGCAGTTTCGGTAACCGGCCAATCACCTCTTCGGTCAGATGAATCGGCACGCTGACAATCACCATACCCGCGTCCGCAAGCAGGGTTTCGGCCTGTGGCCAGTCCTCCTGCTCCAGCGCTTTAACCTGATAGCCTGATAACTCGAGCATACGGGTGAATAGACGCCCCATCTGCCCTTTACCGCCGACAATCACGATCGGACGCAATTCAGGGCGCAGGGTTTTGAAGCCCTTATCATTTTCGCTGGTATATGACTCACGCATCACGCGGCGTAAAACATCTTCAATCAAATCAGGAGGAACGCCTAACTGCTCGGCTTCCTTCCGGCGTGAAGCCAACATCGCGGCTTCACGTTCAGGAACATAAATGGGCAAACCATAGCGGCTTTTCACCTCACCCACTTCCGCTACCAGATTCAGGCGACGGGATAGAAGATCCAATAAAGCTTTATCAACTTCATCGATCTGATCACGCAACGCGTTAAGTTCTGCCACCATATAACTTCTACTCTCCTGCGATTCGTGCCGCCAGCGACTCGCCCAATTCCTGATGCATAGTGCGCAGCAATGTTTCTGTGGTCTCCCAGTTAATGCAGGCATCCGTTACGGAGACACCGTACTTCATCTCTGAACGGGGTTGTTCAGAAGACTGGTTGCCTTCGTGCAGATTACTTTCCAGCATCAAACCGGTGATTGAACGGTTACCCGCCTTGATTTGATCGATGACTGATTGAGCTACCACGGTCTGACGGCGGTAGTCTTTGTTCGAGTTACCATGGCTGCAATCTATCATCAAGGAAGGGCGGAGTCCCGCGTCCTGCATCTGTTTTTCACAGGCCTGGACATCTTCGCTGCTGTAGTTTGGCGTCTTGCCGCCGCGTAAAATCACATGTCCATCCGGGTTACCCTGCGTTTGCAACAAACAAACCTGGCCGGCCTGATTGATACCCACGAAACGGTGTGGCATTTCTGCTGCACGCATGGCGTTAATCGCAGTACCGAGACTTCCGTCAGTACCATTTTTAAAACCAACCGGCATGGAAAGCCCTGATGCCATTTCACGGTGTGTCTGAGATTCGGTAGTACGCGCACCAATGGCTGACCAGCTAAACAGATCGCCAAGGTATTGCGGGCTATTAGGATCCAGCGCTTCTGTGGCCAGCGGCAGACCCATGCCAACCAGCTGTAACAGTAAATTGCGCGCAATGTGCAGACCGGCTTCGACGTCGAACGTCCCGTCCATGTGCGGATCGTTAATCAAGCCTTTCCAGCCCACGGTAGTACGCGGTTTTTCAAAGTAGACGCGCATAACAATGTACAGACGGTCACTCAACTCTTCAGATAACGTTTTAAGATGGCGGGCATAATCCAGCGCCGCATCCAAGTCATGAATAGAGCAAGGGCCACATACCACCAGCAGACGAGGATCGCGGCCGTGCACGATATCTGCGATAGTTTTACGTGCCTGGGAAATATTGTTTTCGTCATTGATACCTAACGGGAAACGAATCTTGAGCTCTTCGGGAGTAATAAGAATCTGCTCTGCGCTGATATGTACGTTATTAAGTGCATCTTTTTGCATGGTGGCCGTCCGCTGTCAGTAAAAGGGTTGCTGTTTATCAGCATGGGACGAAGATAACATAGGCTGTAAAGATTTCAAACCTAATATGTAAACATATAATTACCATGAACCCTAAAAATCGATGTAACCGTAAATAATTATTTACATAAATTCAAGTTAACCCATCAGTGCACGCTACCCCGCTCCTTCCGCACGTACCTTCAGAACCCAGGTCGGGAGTTGACACATAAAATCAACATCGCTTCACCAAATGCATTACTTTCGAAACAAACAGCCTAACAGTATTTAATAAACCAATAACACGCTCACCACTGAAATAATAAAACCACACTGATATAAAGGCCTATCCAGAAAAAGAAGATCCCTCTCGCATTTTTATTATCCTGCTTCATTAACTATTCACTTCATATATTCATTACACATCTTCAGATGTCTCAATAAAAAATTACTTTTACGCTACCAGGGGGAAAAATGATCACACTTCAGTTCGCTATTATCATAATTTGCTTGCTAATAGGCACCCGATTTGGCGGCATGGGATTGGGCCTGATCAGTGGAATAGGTTTATTCTTTCTGACATTCATTTTTGGTTTGGAACCGGGTAAACCCCCTATCGACGTCATGCTGACTATACTGGCAGTCATCGGTTGTGCAGCGGTATTGCAAACTGCGGGGGGACTGAATGTCATGATGCAGTTTGCAGAAAAGCTGTTACGCAAACATCCGCAGCACATCACCTTACTTGCACCTTTAACCACCTGGATGCTCACTTTTCTATGCGGCACCGGACACGTTGTCTATACGATGTTCCCCATCATCGCGGATATCGCGCTTAAGAAAGGCATCCGCCCGGAGCGCCCAATGGCGGTTGCATCGGTTGCTTCCCAAATGGCAATCACCGCATCGCCGGTCTCAGTGGCGGTTGTCTCCCTGGTTTCAATTATTGCCGCAGGCCATGGAATCGGGCAGGCATACAGTATTTTGCAAATACTGTCCGTTTCTATCCCCTCTTCATTATTTGGCGTTTTAATGGCGGCATTTTGGAGCTTAAAACGAGGGAAAGAGTTAAAAGATGACCAGGATTTTCAGCAAAAAATAGCAGACCCCAAACAACGGGAATATATTTATGGTAATACAGAAACCCTACTCAACCATGTTTTTCCTAAGCAGGCTTACTGGTCCACGTGGATATTTTTCGCAGCTATTGTCATCGTCGTTTTATTAGGTTCCGTTTCTGAGCTGCGCCCGTCGTTTGAAAGCGCGGGAAAGATAAAACCTTTATCAATGAATCTGGTCATTCAGATGATGATGTTGATCGCCGGTGCGGTGATTCTTATCGGATGCAAAGTAAAATCGGCTGATATTGCCAGCGGGCCGGTGTTCAAAGCAGGCATGGTGGCCATTTTCTCCGTATTTGGTGTGGCATGGATGAGTGATACGTTCTTTCAGGCACATTTAGGGGAGTTGAAAACAGCGCTTCAGGGGGTAGTTCAAAGCCATCCATGGGCTTATGCCCTGGTTCTGTTTTTGGTGTCAAAACTGGTAAACAGCCAGGCGGCAGCGCTGACTGCAATCGCGCCAATGGCGCTACAGCTAGGTGTTGATCCTAAAATGCTCATCGCTTTCTTTGCGGCGTCTTATGGTTATTTTGTTCTGCCAACCTACCCCAGCGATCTGGCCTGTATCGGCTTTGATCGCTCCGGTACTACAAAAATCGGTAAATACATTATCAACCACAGCTTTATCATTCCCGGTCTGATTGGCGTCTCATGCTCTTGCCTGGCAGGTTACCTGCTGGTGACCACATTGATGTAACGTCACCTGACTGACCACGCAGGGAGCAAGGCGTGAAAACAGAGCCCCTCAGAGATTACGATCGAGGGTAATAAAGACCTGTCCGAGCGCTTTGACTTCTTCTACACCACAATCAAAAGTCGTTGCCAGACTGGTAATTTTTAACCGGTTACCCGGTATGCGCGCCACGTCATAGACGTCCACATCGCCATCGATATCCAGCAACCAGCGACCGTTGCCAACATTAGCGCTGCCAAGATCGACTATCCACGCATGATGCCCTTTCACTACATAGGCAGGCTTGGTTAAAGAGGTATCCAGCAGCGAGGAGTCAACGGCCCACAACCCCTCTTCTTCCAGTATACCGCCGCGCAATCTTAATTTTGTAAGCTGGCTTATTTTTTCAATTTCGACGTTTTGAGTCTGCCGATGATCATGCATCGCTCCCTGACCGGTCGCCAGCCAGCGTAAAGAAACACCCGTATCCAGTGCACAGACAACAACAACGTCGCCGGGAAAATAATTTCTTCTCACCCAGGTACTTATCGTTCCTGAAGACAAGCCGAACATATCTCCCAGCTCTTTTTGCATACTGAATCCGTATGCCTGCAGCATCCGTCCCAGTACCGCTTTACCACCTTCGAGTTCATCCAGCCGCATCTTGCAAAAACCTCATTATCTTTGAAATCCGCTTTGACAACTTGCAAATACAAGTTTAAATTTCATCTATAAACTGAAATGTGACCTGTAATGATATCAAATTTCGCGCCGATGAGATCATTATCTATGCATTCTCAAATTGCAATGCCCTGCAACCTGGGAGGTGAGCATGTTTATGGGAAACGAAATCCAGCGGGAACGGGGTTTAAAATATATCGAAGCTATCAAAAAGACGCATTTCCAGACTTCGGGCTCTCTTATGCAGTCGCTGTTCGATACGGCAACGCCCGAATGGAAAGTGACGCTTTGTTTTCATGCCGGACTTAAAGCAAGGCATACCCAAATGACCTTCGATGAATTATCCGCACATGAAAAGCGGTTAATCATAGACGCCATTCTTTCTCTCAAAAAATTTGGCCACAAGCTGAACACGCTCTTCAAGTAAGACTCAGGCGCAGTTAACACCACCGACTGAAACCATGACGTGCAACCCGTCGGGCATTCTATTAACTGAATAAAGGCAAAATAATGAAATTAAAAATATTAACGGAGACACCCTGATGCCCGACTGGATAGATGAAGCCCAGGAGTGGCAGGCCAAACTATTGGATGCACAAATTGCGCAGGCCACCGCCTCTTCGCGCCTCCCCTCTGCATTTATATGTGAGGACTGTGGTGAAAATATTCCCGAAGCACGTCGCCGTTTAATTATTGGCGTACAGCGCTGTATTCACTGTCAGGAAATTCTTGAAAAAACCGCACGACACTTTCGCCCCTGAACAATGGAAACACATCATGCCTGAAATCCACCGGGGGCGTATCGCCCCCACTTCAACGCCCCCCTTTTCTTGCAAACCCGCTTATTCGTTTAACGGTGCATGGTGGTGGAATGCGCCACGCGAAGCGGTTTCGCACCCTGTGTTCGTGCCCGGTGCACAGGCGATGAAAAGGTTTCAGGAAGCGACGGACAAAATGGCGTTATTGCCGCTGTGCCTTCGTGTACTGTTTCAACGACGCTATCAATTTATCTGGCAGGAAAAAGGCTGGCAGCCAGCACAACATTTTCTTCTGAACATTTTTCTTGGTCGTCTGTGGCCTCGTATACAGAAAGTTAACCAGCAAAATTGCCTGAAACGGCATCTGTCATTGCGGTTTACCGCGGAAGAAGAAACATACAACCGGCTTCCCGATCTTAATAAAAAAAACCTTGCTCGTCTGGCCTGGAAAATAGCCTCGCAATGCCATGAAGCCCACGAAAACCTCTGCGAAAAACTGCTGGCGAAACACCCGGACGCGCCGGATATTTTGTTGCTTGAAAACACGCAGAAGCAGATTTTTGCGGCTATCGCCGGTATGGCACGGGCGCTGAATGTCACGCCTCTACACTGGGGCCGTTTCTGTAAGGGGAAGCTTAATACCCAGGCGTCTGTCGCCAGCCTTTCAAGGTTAGTAAGTGCTGACTGGTGGACCCGCCAACTGCTATCACAACAAACCCGTTGGCGTGAGGCGCTGATGATTGCCGGAGGATTCGTCAGCCGGATGACGTCGGCTTACGCCAGCCAAAATGCGCTGCACGAGACCCGTTCGCGGCGCTTATCCACCCTAAACTATCAGCGCAATTGCGACCTCGAAAATGAACAAACCGGCGAGCGGATCAGTCTGCTGGACACCGTTATGTCCAGTATTTCAAATCCGGCCATCCGGAGGATGGAACTGATGACCATGATTGCCGGAGTAGAAAAAGTCGCGAGCCTGCAGGGGGACGGCGGGTTATTCATTACGTTGACAACCCCGTCCAAATACCATCCCACCCGCACGGCCGGACGTCAGGTGCAGTTTAATGCCAATTGGGATAAACAGGCGTCGTCACCTAAAGATGCCCAGCGCTATCTGGTTGCGATATGGGCGAAAATACGTACCGCATTCAAAGACCGCAAGATCAACATTTATGGCGTGAGGGTGGTTGAACCACACCATGACGGTACACCACACTGGCATCTACTGCTGTTCACCACGCCCGTTCAGCAAGCAGCCGCGATTGAAATCATGCGCCGCTACGCACTGATGGAGGATGGGGATGAGCCGGGTGCCAGCCGTAACCGCTTTGATTGCAAACCTCTTAACCGTGGCGGCGCGGCCGCATACATTGCCAAGTACATCTCCAAGAATATTGACGGCTATGCTCTGGAAGGAGAAACCGACTTCGATAGCGGAAAACTCCTGACTGACACTGCCGCAGCGGTTACCGCCTGGGCATCGACCTGGCGCATTCCACAGTTTCATCCGATTGGCCTGCCCTCCGTCGGTGCATATCGGGAGTGCCGCCGCATCCGCGATATAAGCCTGGCTGGCAGCTTTGGTCAGCCCGTTGAAGACGTACGTCTTGCCGCTGATTGTGGTGACTATGCTGCCTATATCCTGGCACAGGGTGGCACCAACGTTTCTCGTACCCAACAAACAGTAAGGGTTGCGCGAAAGGCCAGCGGCAGATTTAACGCTTTTCAGGAAGAGCGGCTACAGGTGGTTGGCATCTATTCACCCCCCCTGGGAGCAGAGCACTGTTATCTGACCCGCTCATCACGCTGGCGTATTCTGCGCCGGACATCGCAGGTTGATGTTTTGGAGGGCAAAAGCCAGGACACTGCGCCTCGGAGTTCGAGTTCTGTCATTAACTGTGGAAAATCTTATGTAATACCCACCATTGAAAAATACACAAGGGCGCCAGCTGGTTGGAGAAAAAGCGGTTTCGCATCGGCAGAAATAGCGGTTTATACCCTTACTCCCTCCACCAGCATTTCGGCAAGGAAGAGGGAAAGAAATGGCTTTAAATCAGACGATTAGTAGTTTTCCAGGGCAGACAGTATTGACGTGATCCTTTAATTAAATAATACTGTATATAAACACAGTATCGGAGGGGTGGCACGGTGGAAAACCTGAATAAACAACAATTAATACTTTCGAGGATACAGCTGATTGCGGATATTTCGCAGACGGCGCAATGTAATTCACAAGAGTTTCTAATCGTCATGTCGCTGATTTCTGAACTGGCACGCCAGGCGTTGCCTGAAAATCTTGAGGATGTCATCCCCTGTGACATGAATGAAACGGAGCCTCACTAACGCTTAACTGAACACGGGTCTTCTGGCGCTAAGCCTTTCCAGTTCGGATCTTCCGAATGCAGGCTAAGCGCGCCCCGTCATCCTCCTCCCTACCCTTTAAGACTCCCCCTCTGTCTTCTCCGTTAAATCCTATCCTGAGCCTCTTCTGTTGTGTCACAAGGTTCACAACTGCGTTTCATTGCTGCCTCCCTTGGCATTGCGGACACTGGGAAAGCTCACCAGTCCATCCACTTCAATACGGGGAACCATGATGAAAATTTATGCACAACAAGGGGATACCGTCGATTCGATGTGCTGGCGTTTTTATGGCCGCACCGCATCGGTGGTCGAAAAAGTCTACGACGCCAATAAAAACATCGCCGAACTGGGTCCACTGCTGCCTCATGGAACCGCCGTCGATATGCCCGACATTGCCGAAGCCTCGGTTAAAGAATCCCTCAGATTATGGGACTGAGCACAGAACGCGTGACCTCAACCTGCGCCTATCTTATCGCCACTTTTTTGGCCTGGCTCGGCGGGCTCTCGCTGGAAGATATTGCTTTTCTGGTCGGGACTGCGGTGGGTGTCGGGACTTTCCTCGTCAACTGGTATTACCGACGCAAAAGCTATCTGCTACTGACCCGCAGCGGACTGAGTAAGGAGACCTATGAACGCCTCAACGATTAAAAAATGCAGCGCCGCCGTGGTGCTGGGGCTGCTGGCTTTGTTGCCAGGGTATATGACGTTATCCACCTCAGAGGCCGGTTTAAAACTGATAGCCAATTTTGAAGGCTGCCAGTTAACACCGTATCAATGCAGTGCAGGCGTCTGGACCAGCGGGATTGGCCACACTGCCGGGGTCACGCCTCACGGCCCGATTACCGAACAGAAAGCCGCAGAGAACTTACTCGAAGATATCAAAACCGTGGAGAAAGGCCTGCAAACCTGCATGCCCGTTGAGATGCCACAACCGGTATATGACGCCGTAGTGGCATTCACATTCAACGTGGGTGTCAGTGCATCCTGCCGCTCGACGCTGGCATTTTTCATCAATAAGCGTCAGTGGCGTGAAGCGTGCGAACAGCTGCCACGCTGGGTGTTTGTCAAAGGAGTCCGCAGTACGGGCCTTGAGCGCCGGCGTGCGGCAGAACGCGCCTTATGCCTGAGTGGAACCTGAGTATGCGTGCTCTGCTTTCACTAACAGGCACGCTGTTGCTGGCCCTTCTGCTGCTGACATTTTACAACCATGGCCTGCAGCAGGAGAGAAATGCGGCCATCCGCGACCGGGATGCCCTGGCCATTAAGCTTGCCGGTCGTGACCAACTGATAACTCAGCTCAATCAACAAATGCAGCAGCGTGACCAGGCAGAGCAGGCGCTGAGACAGCAGCTTGGAAAAGCCAGCGCATTAACCCTGCAACGTGAACAACAATTTCAGAGGAGCCGCAATGAAGATCCCACCGTTAAGCAATGGGCTGAAAGCGCTCTGCCCGCTGCTGTTAGCCAGCTGCACCAGCGCCCCACCTTCGCCTCCACCACAGATTATTTACGTTGGTTGTCCGGCAGTCACCCCCTGCCTGATACCCGGCAGTCAGCCATTAAATAACGGCGATCTCAGCGCCGACGTTCGTCAGCTTGAAGCCGCCCTGCTTACGTGCGGCCTGCAGGTCGACGCCATCAAACAATGCCAGGAGAGTCAACGTGTTAAAACCCAACCAACTGCAACAACGGCTCATTGAGCAGGTACCGCTGCTTAATGCCCATCCCGATAAACTGGTGGTAATCTCCGGCGCCGGCAATGTAGTTGCCACACTGGCCTCCCCGCTGTCATTCGAATACCACTTCCCCCTGACGCTAAGCGTCAACGAAGCCGGACTCACCGCCCAATTGGCCGATCTGATAGTCGTTACCGTACTTGACTGGCTGACCGAAAATCAGCCCGACATGCTGAGCAGTAACACCCGCCGCCTGACCGATTTCGTTTACCACCAACAGGCTGATGGCCTGACATTGACCCTACAACTGACCGAGCGCGTTCAGGTTCTGGATGCTGAGGGAGTACGCACGATCACACATCTGCCTGAGCCCTCTCTCCCGCCAGCCAATGCCAGGCCACGTGAGGTTTATCTCAATGGCGAACTGATAAGCCACTGGGCTGAATAACCTGGTATCAGCGAGCGCTCGTTGTGCCATGGCCCGGCGGGCTGTCACCGATTGTCGAGCTCCCCTGTTAAACGGCATCCTAATTCTATGAATACATACGCTCAACTCAACGACATCATGCGGCTTATCCACAACATTGTTCGCATCGGCAATGTCACCGCAGTCGATCTCGATAACGCACGCTGCCGGGTAGGCAGTGGTAATAACACTACGGCCTGGTTGCCGTGGATAACCAGCCGCGCCGGAAGTACCCGCTGTTGGTGGGCGCCCTCTGTTGGCGAGCAGGTTCTGCTGCTGTCGATGGGCGGTGAACTCAACACGGCATTTGTACTTCCGGCCATTTTCTCGGATGCCAACTCTGCACCTTCCGCCTCCGCTGAAGCAGTGCATCTGAGTTTCCCTGATGGCGCCGTGATCGAGTACGAACCGGCCAGCGGCGCGCTCACGGCGACCGGCATTAAATCTGCCACGGTGAACGCTGCTGATCGTATTTCAGTTACCGCTCCAGAAATGACCTGCCATGCCAGCACGCGTATCACCCTGGAAACACCTGAAGTGGTGTGCAGCAACAAGCTCATCACCGGATCGCTTGAGGTGAAACAGGGCGGCAGCATGACCGGCAACATCAGTCATAGCGGTGGCAGCCTCACCTCGAACGGCATTGTCTTACACACTCACCGTCACAGCGGCGTGCAAACCGGTGGCGGTCAAACCGGAGGCCCACAATGAGTGACCCAAAATATCTCGGCATGTCGCGTCACAGCGGGATGGCGATTGAAGATCTCGACCATATCCGTCAGTCCGTGAGTGACATTTTGCAGACTCCGGTCGGTTCCCGCGTGATGCGCCGCAGCTACGGTTCGCTGCTCTCAGAGCTTATTGACCAGCCGCAAAACGATGCGCTGCGTTTGCAAATCATGGCCGTTTGCTACACCGCGCTGTTGCAGTGGGAACCCCGGATCTCGCTGAGTGCCATCACCTTCAACGCCGGTAACGACGGAAAAATGGTGGTGGATATGACCGGAAGCCGTAGTGATACGGCAACGGATTTTTCCCTAAGCATTCCTGTGAGCTGACACTATGGCAACTATCGATTTAAGCCAGTTACCTGCCCCAGACGTGGTAGAGCAGCTGGACTATGAAAACCTGTTTGAAGAACGAAAATCCACCCTGATTTCGCTCTACCCGCCTGAGCAGCAAGCGGCCATCAGCCGCACCTTGTCGCTGGAGTCCGAGCCGCTGGTCAAGCTGTTGCAGGAGAACGCCTATCGCGAAGTGATCCTGCGTCAGCGCGTCAACGAAGCCGCCCGCGCCGTGATGGTGGCTTACGCGACGGGCAGCGATTTGGATCAGTTGGGGGCGAATACCAACGTAGTGCGTCTGACGTTACAACCGGCCGACCTGACCACGGTGCCACCGACTGACGCCATTATGGAAAGTGATACAGATTTTAGAATGCGTATTCCCCAGGCTTTCGAAGGATTAAGCGTAGCCGGGCCGACAGGCGCTTATGAATATCACGCCCGCAGTGCCGATGGACGGGTTGCTGACGCTTCTGCTATCAGCCCGTCGCCCGCTGAGGTCACCATCACTATTCTTTCCAGAGATAACGACGGTCTGGCTGCGCCCGATTTATTAGCCGCCGTCGATAAAGCCCTCAACGACGAAGATGTACGCCCGGTTGCGGACCGCGTGACCGTGCAGGCTGCCGATATCGTTCCTTATCAAATTCGCGCGGTACTGTTTGTATTACCGACGCCAGAAATTGAACCCGTGCGCGCGGCCTCTGAGGCTCAGCTCAAGAAATACATCAATACACAAAGCCGGTTAGGTCGAGATATCCGCCTTTCAGCTATCTACGCCGCACTGCATGTCGAAGGGGTACAGCGCGTCGAACTGGCCTCACCTGCCGCAGATATCGTGCTGGATAAAACTCAGGCATCCCTGTGCACTGCCTATACGTTATCCGTTGGAGGATCAGATGAATGATCGTCTGTTGCCCAGCGGCTCTTCAACGTTAGAGGTCGCAGCGGCACAAGCTCTGGCGCAAATAGCAGGGATTCCAGTGCCGTTGCGCCAGCTCTGGAACCCGGACACCTGCCCGCTGCCGCTGCTTCCCTATCTCGCCTGGGCATTTTCAGTCGACCGCTGGGATGAAAACTGGACGGAAGCGGCCAAGCGTTCAGCCGTACGATCCGCCCTGTTTGTTCATAAACATAAAGGAACCATTGGCGCTCTGCGCCGGGTGGTTGAACCGCTGGGTTATTTAATTCGCGTCACCGAATGGTGGCAGACAAAGGATATCCCAGGCACTTTTCGCCTGGACGTTGGCGTGCTTGAAACCGGTATTACCGAAGAGATGTATCAGGAGCTCGAGCGGCTGATTTCTGACGCCAAACCCTGCAGCCGCCATCTGATTGGGCTTTCTATCAATCTGGATGTCACCGGCAACTGTTATATAGCAGCCGCCACCTATGACGGCGAAGAGCTGACTGTTTACCCGTATTTCCCAGAGACCATTACAACGTCCGGTTCTGCGTTCACCGGTTCAGCCATTCATTTAATCGACAACCTGAGAGTAAATTATGACAGCTAAATACTATGCCCTGCTGACCAATCTGGGCGCAGCAAAACTGGCCAACGCGACTGCACTTGGCACGCAATTAAGCCTGACACAAATGGCGGTAGGCGACGGCGGCGGCATATTACCCACGCCAGATCCAGCCCAAACTAAACTGATCGGTGAAAAGCGCCGCGCCTCACTGAATTCCCTCAGCGTTGACCCGGCAAATACCAATCAGATCATCGCTGAGCAAATTATTCCTGAGGATCAGGGCGGTTTCTGGATCCGTGAAATTGGTCTTTTCGATCAGGATAATACGCTGATCGCCATCGCCAACTGCCCGGAAACCTACAAACCGCAGTTGCAGGAAGGCAGCGGCCGGACACAAACCGTCCGCATGATCATCGTGGTTAACAGTACCGAAGCCGTTACGCTGAAAATCGACCCGTCAGTGGTATTAGCCACCCGGAAATATGTCGATGACAAAGTCATTGAAGTGAAAGCTTATGCTGATGATCTGATGGCAAAGCATGTGGCGGCGGCGAATCCGCATGCGCAATACGATCTCCCCGTAGGTATTCCACTTCCCTGGCCTACAGCAACGCCACCAGCCGGTTGGTTAAAATGTAATGGCGCTGCGTTTGATAAAGCAAAATATCCAAAACTGGCCGCTGTTTATCCGCTGGGCCTATTGCCTGATTTACGCGGTGAATTTATTCGTGGTTGGGATGATGGACGCGGTGTAGATAACGGGCGAGTGCCGATGAGTGCTCAGGGGGATGCGATCCGTAATATCACGGGATCGATAATAGCTTATCAAACTGGCAATAATGGCGTAGTAATGCCAAATGGAGTGAGTGGCGCGTTAGCAACCTATAACTCTGGTTCCAATAATACTGTTGACCCCGTAGCTCAATCTTCATCACCATCAACTAACTATGGTGTCGAATTTAATGCGTCAAGGGTAGTCCCCACCTCAACTGAAAACAGACCACGTAACATCGCACTTAACTATATTGTTCGCGCCGCTTAGCCGTAATTCTCACACTAGGCACATCATCATTTAATTATTGATATTCAATGAGATAAATTTTTTATCTCATTTTTTTTACCCCCCTCTGTTGTGCCACTCCCTCCACGCCTGCCATCGAATGCGCTTTCTGTTGCGAATCGGCATCCTTGCTTCACCACCCACAAAAGAGAGAGTCACCCCGATGGCTGATTATCACCACGGCGTACGCGTTGTTGAAATCAATGACGGCACCCGCGTTATTTCTACTGTTTCCACTGCCATTATCGGCATGGTGTGTACCGCGAAAGACGCGGATGCCACC
This sequence comes from uncultured Enterobacterales bacterium, assembly GCA_946478305.1. Lineage (GTDB taxonomy): Bacteria > Pseudomonadota > Gammaproteobacteria > Enterobacterales > Enterobacteriaceae > Ewingella. Next base: position 11,808 of record CAMLBO010000049.1, on the reverse strand, counting down.
CTGTTTCCGCTTAACACCCCGGTTCTGATCACCGACGTTCTGGCCGCCAGCGGCAAGGCGGGTAAAACCGGTACTTTGGGCCCGGCCCTGCTGGCGATTGCCGATCAATGTAAACCAGTGACCGTCGTCGTTCGCGTTGAGGAAGGCGAAGATGAAGCGGCGACCACCACCAATATTATCGGCGGTTCTGATGCCAATGGCCGCTACACCGGCATGAAAGCCCTGCTTTCTGCCCAGGCTGAACTGGGCGTTAAACCCCGTATTCTCGGCGTTCCGGGTCATGACAATCAGGCGGTGGCCACGGCGTTAGCCGCGGTTTGCCAGCAGCTGCGCGCCTTTGGTTATGTCAGCGTATTTGGTGCTAAAAGCATTGCCGATGCCATTAAATATCGCGATAACTTCAGTCAACGTGAACTGATGCTGATTTGGCCTGACTTCGTTAACTGGAATACCACCACCAGCCAGTCAGATACCGCTTACGCTTCGGCACGCGCTCTGGGCCTGCGTGCCAAAATCGACCAGGACACTGGCTGGCATAAAACGCTGTCCAACGTTGGCGTCAACGGCGTGACCGGTCTTTCCGCCAGCGTATTCTGGGATTTACAGGCGACCGGCACCGATGCCGATCTGCTGAATGAGGCCTGCATTACCACGCTGGTGCGCAAAGACGGCTTCCGCTTCTGGGGCAACCGCACCTGTAGCGATGACCCGTTGTTCGCATTCGAAAACTACACCCGCACAGCGCAGATCCTGGCTGACACCATGGCCGAAGCGCACATGTGGGCGGTCGACAAGCCGATGACCCCTTCCCTGATCCGCGACATGATCGACGGCATCAAAGCCAAAATGCGCGAAATGAAATCCGCCGGTTACATCATCGATGGCAACTGCTGGTATGACGAAACGGCTAACACGCCGGAGTCACTGAAGGCTGGCAAGTTGTACATCGATTACGACTACACACCGGTCCCACCACTGGAAGATCTGACCCTGCGCCAACGCATCACCGACAAATACCTGGTGAACTTTGCCGCTTCCGTGAACAGCTAAGGAGATTTTGACTCATGGCACTCCCTAAGAAATTGAAATATCTGAACCTGTTCAACGACGGGAACAGCTACCTCGGTGTGGTTTCCTCACTGACCTTACCAAAACTGACTCGCAAGCTGGAAAAATACCGGGGCGGCGGTATGAGTGGTGCTACCTCCGTAGACTTCGGTCTGGATGATGACGCGCTGGCCCTGGAGTGGTCTATCGGCGGCATTGATGAGTTGGTGCTGCAGCAATGGGGCAGTACGGCAGATATTCCCCTGCGCTTCACCGGCTCCTTCCAGCGCGACGACACCGGTGAAATTTCCGCTGTAGAAGTGGCAATGCGCGGCCGTCACAAAGAGTTTGATTTTGGTGAATACAAACAGGGTGAAGATAGCGAAACCAAAATCACCACTGACTGTACTTACTTCAAACTGACCATCGACGGTAAAGAGCTGATTGAAGTCGATACCGTCAACATGCTGGAAATCGTCAACGGTGTTGACCGTCTGGCGGAACACCGTACGGCGCTCGGCCTTTAACTCTCTATAGCCGGCAACGTTTTGCCGGCTCCTTTTCTGATTAACAGGATCCCTCATGAATCCCGATGAAAATAGTGTCGTTCTTGATGTACCGCTTAAGCGCGGCGACGTTGAAATCACTGAAATCCAGGTCACCAAACCGAATGCCGGCAGCCTGCGTGGCATTGGCCTGGCGGCACTGGCCAACGCTGACGTTGATGCGCTGATCACCATTTTGCCGCGTATCACCTATCCCAACCTGACGAAAGAAGAGTGCGCCCGCCTCGAGTTACCCGACCTTATTGCACTGGCGGGCAAGGTGATCGGTTTTTTATCGCCGAAGCAGGCCGGGTAAATATCGATCCCCGTCTGACCGTTGATGATCTGATGGCAGATATCGCGGTGATCTTTCATTGGCCGCCGTCCGAAATGGACGGCATGTCACTCACCGAACTGATGAACTGGCGATATAAAGCGTTGCAACGCAGCGGAGTAAAAATAGATGAGTAATGTCGACAAGATTCCGGCGACGTTGGGGAAAATCATTCAGCAGCTCCAGCCGTTGAAAAAAGCCACCTCTGATGTCTGGAAGCGTTTTACCCAACTACCGCAACAAACCTTGTTTAGCCGGATGTCAGAAGATATCAACAACGCGTCCGGAGAACTTCAGGGGTTAGAGAAAGGGTCGCACGTATTAGATAACTTAGCTGCGGGCCAAAACCAAGTCACGGCCAATGGCCCGGGTCTCCTTCGACGCACAAAATCTGCTGAGACGAGCAACCAGAAGCAATTGACAGGCCGCTCTCTGGAAATCTTCCAGCGGTCACACATTGAGAGCCAAAAGCAACAAGGCAATGACGCAGGCCAGCAATACAAATTCCGGACACACAAAATTGAACAGCTGAAAAACACCAGCTCATCGATGGTCGCCTTCGCGCAACCTAAACTCGAACTGGCGAAAAGTATTCTGCAACCCGGCGCTGATTTGCAAAAAGGCTTATCCGAAATACAGGCAAAACTTGGCCTGCAAAAGAGCGATCCGCGCCTGGCTGCACTGCGCCAGCAAACGCTCTCCATGGCGAACAGCGGCCACAGCCCTGCTGACGTTGTTGCTGAGCAAAGCAAGCTGGCGACGAGTGGCCTGAATGCGGATCAAATTCTGGCCCAGACGCCGACGGCGCTAAACGGTGCCACCCCGGCGGCGCAAACCGAAGTGCGGGTAAAAGGCGACAATCTCGACGGTGATATCACCAAGCTGTTCGCCACCTGGGACACGATTCGAATCAATCTGTTTGAGGGGCAAAGTGCCGCGTTGCGTGAACTGACACAAACAGCGACCGGATGGCTGAACACCCTCAATACCTGGATCACTGAAAACCCTTTGCTTGTAAATTCGTTACTGAGTCTGGCGCTCGGTATAACGGGGATTATTGGCGGGTTGGGATTTTTAGGCACCGTGATCGCTCCATTGCTGAGTGGTGTAAACCTGTTAATTGCTGGCGCGGGACTGCTGGGTACCGTATTTACCGGCGCCGGTGGGATCATGGGCGCTGCGTTTGCCTTAGTGGGCGGATCCGTGATTGCTCTGATCGCTGTGATTGCAGGTATAGGTCTTGCCGTCGTCAAACTGTGGGAGCCCATCAAAGCTTTTGTTGGCGGAGTCATTGAGGGTTTTAGCGCGGCAATGGGGCCCGTCAGCGATGCTTTTTCTCCCTTCAAAGCCGCATTTGGGTGGATAACGGATCTGTTCAAACCCATTAAATTTTCTCAGGATGTACTGAGTGATTTCAGTGAAGTGGGCAGAAAAGTGGGTGCGAGCATCGCTGAAATCTTTGTCACGTTGAACAAAGCATTCTCACAAATAGGCGAACTGCTTACCCTTGCTCGCAAAGGCATTGATTGGGTGTTTGGCTGGGATAAAAACGATGATAAGGATGCATCAAACAACGATGCATCTCCGTTCAGTAACGGCATTTCTCCCACGGGCGGCACCTTAAATCTGTATCAGCCCGCGACACCACACGTGGCAACAAATCTTACAGACAGCCGGACAACGACTCAGAACTTTGCCTTCTATGCGACGCCTGATACCGATCACAAACAGCTGCAGACTGCCGTCATGGAGGCATTGGATCAACAAAAATGGAATGAAACCAATTCATTACTTAGCCAGTACGATTATGGAGGGCATTACGCATGATGATGACTCTGGGATTATTTGTTTTCAAACTCAGGACCCTGCCCTACCAGACGCTAAAAAGAGACGTGGGGTATAGCTGGGCCGAGAACGCGCGCGTGGGACAACGTCCTGTTACGCAATATCTCGGTTTAGGCACTGAAACTATTACCTTATCCGGACAACTTCTGCCGGAGATCACCGGCGGCCAGCGCTATCTGCACGTTTTTGAAAGCATGGCTGACTCTGGCCGTGCATGGCCGCTCATCGAAGGCAGCGGCACAATTTACGGCATGTTTGTAGTTCAAAAAATCAGCCATTCAAATTCTCAACTCAACCCTGACGGACGTGCCCGCACGATTAGTTTCGACCTGACCTTAAAGCGTGTTGATGAGTCTTACGTAGCCATGCTGGGTGATTTGCAGGAACAAGCTAACGGCCTGTATGAAAAAGCGAGTAAAACCCTACAACAATTTTATCCTGGCGGACTCAGCACATGATCACTCAACTTCAGTTACCGGTAGGGGCCAAAATCATGCCGGATTTTACGCTGAGCGTAAAAGATAAAGCGCTGGAAAAAAGCGTTCGTGAAAGAGTTATGTCGATCAAAATGATCGACAACAGTGGCTTTACTGCTGATACCCTGGAAGTCATTTTTGATGACAGTGATGGCGCTTTTCAGATGCCGGAGCGAGGAACAGTATTACATTTACGCCTGGGCTGGTTGGGTCAGGCGCTATATGACTGTGGCGCATTTATTGTTGATACCATTACCCACAGCGGTGCACCAGACAAGCTGAGTATTGTGGCCAGAAGCGCTGATTTTCGTGGAAGCTTTGATACTAAGGGCAGTTATTCTTATGACGACACAACCCTTGGCGCTATTGTTCGCCTGATTTCTCAACGTAATAAACTCCTGCCGCCGCAGCTATTGCCCGAGCTTGATGCCATTACCATTACGCATATCGATCAAACCAATGAAACCGACGCCTATTTTCTGATGCGTCTGGCCCAGATGAACGGTGCGCAGGCCACGGTAAAACAGGGAGCGATCATTTTTATCAAGCCAGGCTATGGCCTGACCGCATCGGGAAAAGCAATACCCTGGATGAGTATTAGCCGGTCAGATGGGGATTCTCATTCCTTCAAAATCATGGATAAGCAGGCTTACTCCGGCGTCACGGCCATCTGGCATGATGTCAAAAAAGCCCAGTCCCCGCAGGTCGCCCTCCAACGTAGCAGTACAAACGCTGGCGTTGCGAGTTCACCGCATCCAGCGTCGAAAGTGAGTAATGAAAGTGCGGGGAATGATGCCTCAGAACAGAGTTATATGGTCGGCTCTAATGAGAACCTTTTAGTACTGAGCAAAATTTATGCTGACCAGGCCTCTGCTACACGGGCCGCTGACGCTATTTTCAAGCAGATACAGTCTGGTTCTGCGGCGTTTAGCATAAAGCTGGCTTTAGGCAGGGCTGATCTTTTTCCTCAAACCCCCGTTGTCGTCAGTGGTTTCAAAGATGTCATCGATAGTCAGCGCTGGATCATTGATTCAGTCGTGCACGATGTCGCTGACAAAGGATTCGTCACCACCTTGAATTTGAAAGTTTATATTGATGGAATTACCTATCAGGCCTCAATTGCATGACTTAAACTTGCATTTGCGAGCAAATCATTACATAATCATCTCAACGCTCACCAACAAGCCGGAGGTTTTTATGATGCATTGCCCACTGTGCGGTAAGGTCGCCCACACCCGTTCAAGCCGCTATCTCAGCGAATCGACCAAAGAACGTTATCATCAGTGTCAGAATATTGAGTGCAGCTGTACATTTGCCACCCATGAATCCGTCGCCCGTGTAATTTCCAAACCGGGCATGAATTTGCAAGCAGGAATGCAATCTGCCTGATTCAGCGGCTAATAAAGCGATACCCTCTTTTTGCTCCCCCTTTGCCTGCTCACCCTGCAGGCTTTTTTATGTCGCCAATTTTATGATTACTGAGCATAAAAAAAGGGGTTAGCCGATGGCTAACCCCTTGTTCGATATTAACTAGTCGATGTCGCGTTAGCGATACCTTAGCCAAGACGCTCTTTGATACGCGCTGACTTACCAGTACGCTCACGCAGGTAGTACAGTTTAGCTTTACGAACGGCACCACGACGTTTAACAGCAATGCTGTCGATTACTGGGGAGTGAGTCTGGAATACACGCTCAACACCTTCGCCGTTAGAAATTTTGCGAACAGTGAATGCAGAGTGCAGACCGCGGTTACGAATAGCGATAACCACGCCCTCGAATGCCTGCAGACGTTTTTTAGAACCTTCAACGACCCATACCTTAACTTCCACGGAATCACCCGGACGGAATGCAGGTACGTCTTGCTTCATCTGCTCTTGTTCGATTTGTTTAATGATATTGCTCATAATATGTCTCTTACCCTAGGTAAACTGATATATCGGGAAGGCCTAGCGTAATGCTAAAGCAGTCCCTTCATAGTTTTGTTAACTGAGGCGACATTCCTTTTGGAACTCTCTCAGTAACACCTCTTGCTCGTCAGTCAGAGCTAGGTTTTCCAGAAGTTCAGGTCTTCTAAGCCAGGTTCGACCCAGCGACTGTTTCAGGCGCCAGCGACGTATATCAGCGTGGTTTCCCGACAGCAGAACTGGCGGTACCTCCATGCCTTCCAACACTTCAGGTCGGGTGTAGTGGGGGCAATCGAGCAATCCATCGGCAAAGGAATCTTCCTCTGCTGAGGCCTGACGACCCAGAACGCCCGGTATAAAGCGGGAGACTGAATCTATCAGCGTCATTGCCGGTAACTCTCCACCACTGAGAACGTAATCGCCAATTGACCATTCTTCGTCAATCTCCGTTTTGATCACGCGCTCATCAATCCCTTCATAACGACCACACACCAGAATAATTTTCTGGTAGGTCGCCAGTTCGCAAACACCGGTTTGATCCAGTTTGCGTCCCTGAGGTGAAAGATAAATCACTTTCACACCTTCGCCTGCCGCCGCTTTAGCTGCATGAATCGCTTCCCGTAAGGGTTGCACCATCATCAGCATTCCGGGACCGCCACCATAAGGCCGCTCATCCACGGTACGATGTCGATCGTATGCGAAGTCACGAGGACTCCAGCAATTTACGCTCAACAGGCCATTCTTTACTGCCCGGCCAGTTACCCCGTAATCGGTGATCGCGCGAAACATCTCAGGAAACAGGCTAATTATACCGATCCACATAGCCCACTCCCGTCAGACAACATTCCACCCAACCTGCCTTTAGCGCCTTCAGTATCAAATACGTCAGTAAACGCTACGGAGGTCAAAAACCAGGATCCCAATCTACTTCGATAACGCGAGTAGTGAGATCGACTTTCTTGATAACCTGCCCATCGAGGAACGGAATCAACCGCTCCTTGATTCCGAAGGCATCTTTCAGGTTGGCTTTAACAACAATCACATCGTTAGAACCGGTTTCCATCATATCGATGATTTTACCGAGCTCGTAACCTGTGGTTGTGACTACCTGGCAACCAAAAAGGTCTTTCCAGTAATAGTCGCCGTCTTCCAATGAAGGAAGCTGCTTTGAATCGACCACAATTTCGCAATTGGTGAGAAGATTCGCCGCGTCCCGATCGTCAACGCCTTTGACTTTGATGATCAGGTCCTGAGTGTGGCGTTTCCAGCCTTCCAGCTCGACAACGTGCCACTTACCGGCTTGTTGGATAAACCAAGGCTGGTATTCGAAGATGCTTTCGGCGTCTTCGGTGGATGAAAACACTCTGAGCCAACCACGAATGCCGTATGTTGACCCCATTTTGCCAAGAACTATCGGCTCAGCGGGCGTCACTGGATTGAGTTGCTTGCTCATTGTTACCACCGCGACAGATTAAGCCGCTTTCTTAGCGTCTTTGATCAGCGCATGAACGCGATCAGAAACGGTTGCACCCAGATCTACCCAATGGGTAATACGATCCAGGTCCAGACGCAGTGCTTCAGCCTGGCCAGATGCCAATGGGTTGAAGAAACCTACGCGCTCGATGAAACGACCATCACGAGCATTGCGGCTGTCGGTCACTACTACTTGATAAAACGGACGCTTTTTTGCGCCGCCACGTGCTAAACGAATTGTTACCATAACATCCTCTTTAGTTAATAAAACAACCAGACCCCATCGGGGAACGGGGTCTGGTTGCAATATAAAAAGCCCCAAAATTTTACTCATTTTGGCGCAAAAAGCAATCGAAAGCGTAGATTGCCTCCGTCGCTATTTGCCTGAGTACGTTTGGGGCCGTTTATGTGACTGATAATCAGCCAGTGTTGTCGATCAGCGGCCTGGGAAACCCGGTGGCATCATACCTTTCATGCCACGCATCATTTTGGCCATACCGCCTTTCTTCATTTTCTTCATCATGCGCTGCATATCGTCGAACTGCTTGAGTAAGCGGTTGACGTCCTGCACCTGCATGCCGGAACCCATTGCGATACGACGCTTACGGGACCCTTTGATAATTTCTGGCTTGGCACGCTCTTTGAAGGTCATCGAATTGATGATCGCTTCCATACGTACCAACACCTTGTCGTCCATCTGCGATTTGACGTTATCCGGCAGCTGCCCGACGCCAGGCAGTTTGCTCATCATGTTGGCCATGCCGCCCATGTTGCGCATTTGCTTGAGCTGGTCGAGGAAATCAGTCAGATCAAAGCCATCACCTTTCTTGAGTTTGTTCGCCAGTTTCTCGGCCTGAGCGCGGTCAACTTTGCTCTCAATGTCCTCGATAAGCGTAAGAACATCACCCATCCCGAGAATGCGGGAAGCAACACGATCCGGGTGGAATGGCTCAAGGGCATCCGTTTTTTCACCCATACCGAGGAATTTAATCGGCTTGCCAGTGATATGACGGATAGATAAAGCCGCACCGCCGCGCGCATCACCATCGACTTTCGTCAGGATCACGCCGGTTAACGGCAGCGCCTCGTTAAAGGCCTTAGCGGTATTGGCCGCATCCTGACCAGTCATTGCATCGACAACAAACAGAGTTTCAACCGGCTTAATGGCCGCATGAACCTGCTTGATTTCGTCCATCATCGCTTCGTCGACGTGTAAACGGCCGGCGGTATCGACAATCAGAACGTCGTAGAATTTAAGTTTGGCTTGTTGCAGCGCACGGTTAACGATGTCGACCGGCTTCTCCTGCGCATCAGACGCGAAGAAATCAACGCCAACCTGCTCGGCCAACGTCTCCAGCTGTTTGATCGCTGCAGGACGGTATACGTCGGCAGAAACCACCAGAACTTTTTTCTTTTTCTTCTCTTTAAGGAATTTCGCCAGCTTAGCAACGCTGGTCGTTTTACCCGCACCTTGCAGGCCAGCCATCAATACAACGGCCGGCGGCTGAGCGGCAAGATTGAGCTCGGCGTTTGCCTCACCCATTGCCATTTCCAGCTCTTTCTGGACGATCTTGACGAATTCCTGACCCGGTGTCAGGCTTTTGTTGACCTCATGGCCAACCGCGCTCTCTTTCACCCGGTTGATAAAGTCTCGCACGACCGGCAGCGCAACGTCAGCTTCCAGCAATGCCATGCGAACTTCTCGTAATGTTTCTTTAATGTTCTCTTCGGTCAGCCGCCCACGGCCGCTGATATTGCGCAATGTGCGCGACAATCGATCGCTTAAATTCTCAAACATCGTCTCTTGCTCAACGTAATGACAGGCCGCCTTAGCGACACAATTGCGGGATTATAACACGAAGCGTTGACGATCTCTGCTTTGGCATCTCAGATAGGTTGGAGCGTGACGCGCGTAACGTTATACTCACCGTCTCATTCATTTTTGATGCTAATGAAACGCTATGTCAGTTTTTCCCGTTGTCGCCATGTTGGCCTATCTGCTCAGCCTTGCACTTATCATCCCGAGCATTATCAGGAAGAACGGTGCATACCGGCGTTTAGCATTGATTTCAGTGATCGTCGCGCTGATTTGCCATGCGGTGGCACTCCAGCAACGCATCTTCGATGTCAGCACTGGCCAGAACCTGAGCCTGGTAAATATCGGCTCGGTGGTCAGTCTGATTATCTGTACGGTAATGACCATTGTCGCTTCGCGCAACCGTGGCTGGTTTATTTTACCCATCGTTTATAGTTTCGCTCTGATCAATCTGGCCTTTGTGACCTTCCTGCCCGGCGAATTCATCACGCATCTTGAGCAGAGCAAAGGGTTGCTGGTGCACATTGGTCTCGCACTGTTTGCCTACGCCACGCTGATTATCGCGGCGCTCTATGCCTTGCAACTGGCCTGGCTGGACTATCAGTTGAAAAATAAGCGGCTGACGTTCAACAACGATATGCCCCCGCTGATGACCATCGAGCGTAAACTCTTTCACATCACGCAAGTCGGCGTTATTTTACTGACGCTGACGCTCTGTACCGGATTGTTATATATGGACAATCTGTTTAGCCGTGAGAACATCGACAAAGCCGTGCTGTCGATTCTCGCATGGTTTGTCTATATCGTTTTGCTGTGGGGCCACTATCATGAAGGTTGGCGCGGTCGCCGCGTAGTGTGGTTCAGTATGGCGGGCGCCGTGTTACTGACACTAGCCTATTTTGGCAACCGTCTCATACAGCAACTGATGATTCATCAATAAATTGCAGTTCAATCAATAAATAAATAAGGAATTTCCCGTTGGAGCACGTCTCGACAACTACCCTCATCATCACATTGATCATTATGGTGGTGGTTTCGGCTTATTTCTCCGCCTCCGAGACCGGCATGATGACGCTCAACCGTTACCGGTTACGCCACCTGGCCAAACAGGGCAACCGTGGAGCGCGCCGCGTTGAAAAACTGCTAAAGCGCCCCGACCAACTGATAAGCCTGGTGCTCATCGGCAATAACCTGGTGAACATCCTCGCCTCTGCTCTGGCAACAATTGTGGGTATCCGTTTATACGGAGATGCCGGCGTGGCTATCGCAACGGGTATTTTGACCTTTGTGGTATTGCTGTTTGCAGAAGTGTTGCCTAAAACCTTTGCTGCGTTGAATCCAGAGCGCATTGCGTTCCCGAGCAGTCTGTTGCTGCGCCCGTTGCAAAAAATCATGATGCCGCTGGTGTGGATCCTTAATAGTCTGTCGCGTTTACTGATGCGTATGTGTGGTGTTAAAACCAATGTGGGGATCAGCGATGCAGTGAGTAAAGAGGAACTGCGTACCATCGTGAACGAATCGCGCTCGCAGATCTCCCGTCGTAATCAGGACATGCTGCTGTCGGTGCTCGACCTGGAGAAGGTGACCGTCGATGACATCATGGTGCCGCGTAATGAAATTGTCGGGATTGATATCAATGATGACTGGAAGTCGATCATCCGTCAGCTGACACACTCTCCGCACGGCCGCATTGTGCTTTATCGCAACTCGCTGGATGATGCTATTGGTATGTTGCGACTGCGTGAAGCCTATCGCATGATGACCGAGAAAAAAGAGTTCACCAAAGAGAACCTGCTCAGGGCCGCCGATGAAATCTACTATGTCCCTGAAGGTACACCGCTCAATATCCAGCTGGTAAAATTCCAACGCAATAAGAAGAAAGTCGGCATCGTGGTTGATGAATATGGTGATATTCAGGGCCTGGTGACAGTTGAAGATATTCTCGAAGAGATTGTGGGTGACTTTACCACCTCAATGTCCCCTACCCTTGCCGAAGAAGTCACGCCACAAAGCGATGGCTCGGTGGTCATTGAAGGCAGTGCGAACGTGCGTGAACTGAATAAGGCCTTCAACTGGAGCCTGCCTGACGATGGCCCCCGAACGGTAAACGGTATGCTGCTGGAGATTCTTGAAGAGATCCCGCAGGTTGGTGCGAGTTTGCGCGTTGAAAATTACGCCGTCGAAATCCTCGCGGTCCAGGACAACATGATCAAACAAGTTCAGGTAAGGCCAATGCAACCGTTGCAGAGCTCAGTAAACCGCCACTGATTTCAGAACCCTTGGCTTGGCAAAAAGAAAAAGACGCGGTAACGCGTAATGCCGATCGTTTAAGGATCAGTTGACCGATCCGGTGGCTCGTGTAAAAAGG
>CAMLBO010000048.1 GCA_946478305.1 uncultured Enterobacterales bacterium | reverse complement strand
GATTACGCCAAGGGCTACCAAAATGATGGTCCCGACCAGACGATTTTGAAACTTACTAGCCACTGGTTTTCCCCGCGTCTAAAGCAGCCATCACGTGCGCTACGGTATGAAATGATCCGCAGACAATCACAATATCCTGACTATCAGCATCCTGCATCGCCTGTTGCCAGGCGGAAACAACATCCGTGAACTGATGCGCTTGCGTCAGATGCACGGCCAGTTCTTCAACGCTTGCACCGCGCGGGCCTTCAAGCGGTGCGCAGTACCATTGATCAATCTCAGGCGCCAGGCAGGCCAGCGTACCGGCGATGTCCTTATCATGCAGCATCCCCACCACGGCACGTACTTTGCCGCCGTTGCGCGGCAATTCACGCAGACGCCCGGCCAGATAGCTGGCGGCATGGGGATTGTGCGCGACATCCAGAATAAGTCTTGGTGATTCGCTCACGGTCTGGAAACGGCCTGGCAGTTGCGCCTGCAGTAAACCACTGCGAATAGCGGCTTCGGGAATATCCAGCGCGGAGAAGTGCAGTGCAGCCAGCGCGGTGGCGGCGTTGGGTAGCGGAACGTTGGGAACTGGTAACGCATCCAGCACGTCGCCCTCCTTCGTTTCCCAGCGCCAGCGGTCGCCCGCAACATTGTAATTCCAGCTGTCACCGAGGCGGTATAAATCAGCGCCTTTTTCAGCGGCCACATCGGCAATCGACTGCGGCATATCCGGCTCACCGACCACCGCTGGTCTGTGGCCACGGAACACGCCCGCCTTCTCACGCCCGATACTTTCGCGGTCAGAGCCGAGCCAGTCGGTATGGTCCAGCGCAATGCTGGTGACCACCGCGACATTGGCATCGACAATATTGGTGGCATCAAGACGCCCGCCGAGGCCGACTTCAAGGATCACCACGTCGAGTTTCGCGTCTTTAAACAGCTTCAGGGCCGACAGGGTACCGTACTCGAAATAGGTCAGGGAGATCTCCCCACGCCCGGCTTCAAGCGTAGCAAAAGATTGGCAATGTGCTGCTTCCGGTAACTCTTCGCCCTGAATACGTACCCGCTCGGTGTAACGCACCAGATGCGGCGAGCTGTAAACCCCCACGCGTAACCCGGCAGCAATAAGTATCGCTTCCAGCGTTCGACAGGTGGTGCCCTTGCCATTGGTACCGGCGACGGTGAAGACAAAAGGGGCGGGTTGCAGCAAGTCGAGCCGACTCGCGATCGCTTTGACGCGATCAAGTCCGAGCTCTATCGCCTGAGAATGGAGGTGTTCGAGATAATAAAGCCACGCGGCCAAAGGCGACGTGGCTTGGGGAATAAGTTGATTCTGCATGAGTCCCATTAACCTGCTTAGGTTCACTCAGACACGACATCACCAAACTTCGACAGCGGCAATGCCCCTTTGTCAGATGCGACAAACAGGATAAAAGCACGGCCTGCTGGCGGGAAGGCGCGGAGTACCCACGCCTTCCGTTTTGACTAACCGGCTTTTACCCTGGTCAATCAGGCATCCTGATGATTATCAGCAGCATTGCCACTGACGGCAGCCTGGACGTCGACCACTTTCGGTTCAGGGCGACCGGTCAGCTTCGACAAGACGCTACCCAGTTTTGGACGTAAATCAGGACGACGGACAATCATGTCAATAGCGCCCTTTTCAATCAGGAATTCACTGCGCTGGAAGCCCGGCGGCAGTTTTTCACGAACGGTTTGTTCGATAACACGTGGACCGGCAAAGCCGATCAGCGCTTTCGGCTCAGCAACGTTGATATCGCCAAGCATCGCCAGGCTGGCAGAAACACCGCCCATCGTTGGGTCAGTCATTACAGAGATATACGGCAGACCACGTTCCTGCAATTTCGCCAACGCAGCACTGGTTTTGGCCATTTGCATCAGCGACATCAGCGCTTCCTGCATACGGGCACCGCCACTGGCTGAGAAACAGACCAGCGGGCAATTGTCTTCAATCGCCTGCTCAACAGCACGTACAAAACGCGCACCGACGACAGAGGCCATAGAACCGCCCATAAAGGCAAATTCAAAGGCAGCCACGACGATAGGCATGCCGTAAAGCGTCCCTTTCATAACAACCATGGCATCTTTTTCGTCGGTTTCTTTTTGTGCTGCAACCAGACGGTCTTTATATTTCTTGGAGTCTTTAAACTTCAGAATATCTTTAGGCTCAAGCTCGCTGCCTAATTCAACCTCGCTGCCTTCATCCATAAAGGTGAAGAGGCGCATACGCGCAGAGATGCGCATGTGATGGTCGCACTTCGGGCAAACCATGAGATTGCGTTCAAGCTCGGCACGGTAAAGTACCTGACCGCAGCTATCACATTTAGTCCAGACACCCTCAGGAATACTTGCCTTACGGGTTTGCGAGACATTGCTCTTATTAAGAATTCGTTCAATCCAGCTCATCGATGACCTTTCTGTTTGAACCCGGCCGAAGCCAGTCCGCTGTTCATGCTGTAACAAGTCCCCTGAAACCTACCCAAAACGTCCGCCCGCCCTGCTGCCAGATGGCAAAACAGACGCGGCACAGAAGGGTTGTTCGCAGGAACAGACCATAAATGTCGCTCATTAAACCATAATGGCCCGACGCTGTGGATAAAAAACTGGTCGAACCCTCTGGTTTAATCTCTTTATATTTCCCAGCTTTGCTGCCCACAGGCTAGCCTTGCTGACGCTTTTCCTTCGCCGCAGCACGCTTGTGGCGCCAAATCTCCACTACACCTGGCAGAATCGAAACAACGATGATCGCCACGATCAGTAATTTCAGATTGTTCTGCACAATGGGCACGTTGCCAAAAAGGTAACCAGCATAGGTAAATAACAGTACCCAAACCAGCGCACCTATCACGTTATACGCAGCAAAATGGCGATACGACATGTGCCCCATACCCGCGACAAAAGGTGCGAAGGTGCGCACTATCGGCACGAAGCGCGCAAGAATAATCGTTTTGCCGCCATGTTTCTCGTAAAACTTGTGTGTCTGGTCCAAATAACTGCGACGGAAAATCTTCGAGTTCGGATTCCTGAACAGACGTTCACCAAACAGGCGCCCAATGGTGTAGTTGACTGCGTCACCCACAATAGCGGCAACCGCCATCAGGGACACCATTAAATGTACGTTTAGATCATTGCCGGGCAAAGCTGCCAGCGCACCGGCCACAAACAGCAGGGAATCTCCCGGCAAGAAAGGGGTAACGACCAGACCCGTTTCGCAAAACAGAATCAGGAACAAAATACCATAAACCCAGGCCCCATACTGCGCCACCAGCTCAGCCAGATGCACATCAATATGGAGAATAAAATCAATAACAAAGTGGATGAATTCCATTTAGCTAATCGCCTTTTTTAGCGCCCAGATGCGCTGAGTTAACCCGCTGACAGTATGAAATGCATAACGCATTTCATCGCCCTGTCACGACAAAATCAGTCCGCTAAAAACAGCGGCCCCATGTTCAGTTTTGGCAATCCAAACTTCTCAGGGTAATCCACCGAAACCAGATACAACCCCTCAGCTTTCGCTGTAGCTGCCGCCAGGTTACGATCTTTGGCAGCCAGCAGTTCGGCCATCCAGTTCTCAGGCTGCGCGCCCGACCCAACCTCAATCAGACTGCCGACGATGTTACGCACCATATGGTGCACAAAGGCGTTGGCCTTCACATCCACCACCACGTAGTTACCGTGACGGCTGACGTTAAGATGCATCATATAGCGCCATGGCGTGCGTGACTGACACTGCGAGGCGCGAAACGAGGTAAAGTCGTTCTCACCCAACAGCGCCTGACCCGCACGCTGCATTCTCTCGACGTCCAGCGGCAGATGCACATGGGTGATTCCCGTGTGTAAAATCGCTGAGCGGAAACGGTGGTTATAAATAATGTAGCGATAGCGGCGCGCGGTGGCGCTGAAGCGGGCGTGGAAATCATCCTCCACTTCACTCATCCAACGTACCGAAATGTTTTTCGGCAGATGGGTGTTAACGCCCATTGTCCAGGCGGCCTCTTTACGTAGCACGGGCGTCTCAAAGTGCACCACCTGACCGGTAGCGCTGACACCTGTATCAGTACGCCCGGCGCAGAACACCGAAATTGGCGCGTCTGCTACGCGGCTCAGGGCTTTTTCCAGGCAGGCCTGTACACTGGGGGCATCAGGCTGACGCTGCCAGCCAAAATAAGCGCTGCCATCATATTCAATCCCCAACGCAATACGCGCAGCCACAGGCGGCGTTTGCAGTTCAGGGGTTAACTCTGCAGACATCAGTACCAATACTCCCCAATCAGTTTTTCAGCAGTTTCAACCGCCATCAGTGCGCCGCCAAAGCGAACGTTATCCGCGACCGACCAGAACTGCAGTATTTCAGGAATACCGTAATCATTACGCAGACAGCCAATACTCAGGTTGGCGTTGCCGGAAGCATCGCTGACCTGCGTCGGGAAATCGTCCTCTTCGCTGAGGTTGATATCGTCAATGCGTTCAAGTTCAGTTCGCGCTTCTTCAGCGGAGAGCGGACGCAGGCCTTCCATATGCACCACCTGCGCGTGGCCGTAAAACACCGGCGACTGCACGCAACTGACGGAAATAGGGAGGCCGTCGTTTTGCAGTACTTTACGCACCTGATCCACCAGACGACGCTCCTGACGCACGCTGCCTTCTTCATCATTGAGCAAAGGCAAAAGATTAAACGCCAGCTGCTTACTGAAAAGACCGCCCTCTTCGGCCGGAATACCATTGAGCAGACGGGCACTTTGTCCGGCCAGATCGTCCACGGCCACTTTACCCAGTGCGGAAACAGACAGCAGCGAAGTGACGTGCAGTCGCGCCAAACCGGCTTGTTCAGTCAGCGGCTTGATTGCCGTCAGTAACTGACTGGTCAGGCTATCGGCCACTGCCACAATATTGCGGTTGCGATAATGGGCCAAAGAGTCTGGATTGACGCCAGGAACCACCAGTGGGATATCGTGTTCCATGGCAAACAGTCCACTGCTGTCGATAATCAGACAGCCCTGATTGGCTGCTTCTTCAGCATACTGCGCCGAGGCCTCAGCGCCTGCGACGAAAAACGCCAGCTGCACCTGAGACCAGTCAAATTCAGCGGCATTTTGCACGCGCAGACTTTTGCCATTGTAGCGGATCGTCTGACCGGCGCTGCGTTCGCTCGCCAGAGGGAAGAGTTCACCAACCGGGAACTGACGTTCAGACAGCAGCTCCAGTAACGCATCACCTACTGCGCCCGTGGCGCCGAGCAGCGCGATATTCCAGCCATCAGACATGTTGGTATTCTCCAGAAATGAGTCGTACAAAATACAAAGGGGCGATGTGGCTATAGACCCACCATCGCCCTGCAACTAATCGTCAATGCGTCACTTTAAGCACAAAGTCTTAAGGCAACGTTAAGGCATCAGCCCTGCACCGCAGTAAATCCGAGCTTATTGAGTAACTCGGCGCTGGCCGTGTTGTCACAAATGACCCGCAGGGATGACCACTCGCGCCGTTCTTCATAAAACTTGCGCAGCTTGTCAAACTCTCCTGGCTGACCGGCAACGCGACGCAGCGGTGCATCATCGCGGCGCACATCATACACTAAGTGAATAAGTCTCAGCAGTCTGGCTTCGGTCAGTTCCCCTGAGAAGCTGACCACAGGGAACTCAGGTGCGGGCAGCAACTCATCCAGCGGCACTTTTTGAGGCTCACCGATAAACTGGCTGAATGCTTCGAATACCTGAGTGGTGCCACGCGCTTTGCCTTCCAGGCTGTAACCTGCGATATGCGCAGTACCGATAGCCACTTTCGCCAACAACGCCAGCGACAGATCCGGCTCTGGCTCCCATACGTCCAGTACGGCGGTCAGCTTTTTAGGCCCGCTCAGAGCATCGAGCAGCGCGGCGTTATCCACCACTTCACCGCGACAGGCGTTAATCAGAATACGGTCAGCGGGCAGACGCGCCAGCAAGGCGGCATCGACAAGATGATGGGTGGCATAAGGCCCAGACATATTGAGTGGCGTGTGGAAGGTCAACACGTCCGCTTCGGCTACCAGCTGTTCCAGAGGGCAGAACTCGCCTTCATCCCCCCGGTCGGCGCGCGGTGGGTCGCATAATAATGTGCGTACGCCCAGCGCCCGCAGACGATCGTTGAGCCGCGACCCCACATTACCAACACCAATAATTCCCACGGTTTTATCTCGCAGCCTGAACCCATCGCGCTGAGCAAGGATCAGCAACGCGGAGAAAACATACTCCACCACGGCGATGGCATTACAGCCCGGTGCCGCAGAAAAACCAATACCCTGCTGTTGCAGCCATGCATCATCAACATGATCGGTGCCCGCCGTGGCGGTACCGACAAATTTCACCGGCTTACCGGCCAGCAAACTCTCGTTCACTTTAGTGACGGAACGCACCATCAGCGCGTCGGCATCTTTGAGGGTATCTTGCGGAATCGGACGGCCAGGAACGGCCTGAACGGTGCCCAGTCGGCTGAAAAGCTCGACGGCATACGGCATATTTTCATCAACCAGGATTTTCACGTGTGTCTCCGGCAGGCTGTGCCATGGAAAGAACAGAAAATAAAGAGGACCCTGATTTTGCCACGAATGGCGAAAGATCCCAATGCCGGCGCATCAGGCTTACCTTTCATTACGGAAGCGTTGGGGCGTGGTCCCGGAAATTTGCTGGAACATGGCAATAAAAGCGGATGAGGAGCTGTAACCCACCTCGAGTGCCACCTCCTGAACCGTTTTTCCCTGCTCCAGCAGAGAAATAGCGTGCAGGAATCTCAACCGCTGCCGCCATTCGGCAAACCCCATACTCAGATCCTGCTGGCAGCGGCGGGATAGGGTTCGCTCAGTGGTATACACCCGCGTCGCCCACTGCGCCAGCGAGGTGTTATCCGCAGGATTTTTCTCCAGTGCAGCCAGCACTGGTGCCAGTAACTTACTTTGCGACGTCGGCAAATAGGTATCCTGACGCGGTGCCAGGCCAATCTGATCAATCAGCACCCGCGCCATGCGCATGTCGCTTTCAGTGACCGGCTCGGTAAGATTACGGGCAAAACAGTCGTCAGCAATCGCATTAAAAATAGGCGTTAAGGTCAATAGACAGGGGGTAGACGGCAGCCCGACGTCCAGTTCAGGGGCAATATCTATCGCACAAAAATGGGAGGTTTTCCGGTTATAACTGGAGTGTTCCGTTCCGGCAGGCAGCCAGACCGCAAACTCACGCGGAGCCAGATAGCGCTGTCCGGCAACGTCCATCGCCATCACTCCGGATTTTACGCAGATAATCTGACTCCAGGGGTGCGAATGCAGAATATACTCGGAGTTAGCAAGGAGCGTCTCTCCGCGAAAAAGTAGCGTAGTGGGTGTTTTTTCAGGGAGTGGGGGATAAAAACGTTGTTGCGATATCACTGGCCGGGGGTTCCTGGGTGCGCCATCAGCATCAAATCATGTTGTCTGAATTGCGTAGAGCATTGTCTGGTTATCGCTATATATAACAAACAAGACAACCGTACACTAGCGCAACGATTTAATTATGGATGCAACCGACGCAAAATGATGAATGTTCTCTTTCCCCTGTTGGCCGTACTGATCTGGTCGCTCAATGCGGTCGTCAGTAAAGTCTCGGCCACGGCCATCGACCCGGCAGCGATCTCCTTCTACCGCTGGTTACTCGCGTTGTTGACACTGACCCCTTTCATCCTGCCCGGCGTATTACGTAATCTGAAGGCGATAAAACAGTACTGGTGGAAGCTGCTGATCCTTGGCCTGCTCGGCATGGTGTTGTACCAAAGCCTGGCATATTACGCCGCGCACAGCGTCAGCGCACTGTTTATGGGTATTCTCAACTCTTTGATTCCTTTGCTGACCGTGTTGATCAGTCTCGTCGTGCTCAGCGTGGTCCCAACGGTGGGGATTGCCCTCGGCGGCATTTTATCGCTGGCCGGGCTTATCTGGCTGGTGAGTGCAGGCGACCCGGCCCAGCTGTTACAGCATGGCATTGGTCACGGTGAAATTATGATGTTCGCTGCTTCGGCCTCTTATGCACTGTATGGCGTATTGACCAAACGCTGGGCTATTCCCTTGCCGAACTGGCAATCTTTGTATGTCCAGATTCTGTTTGGCGTACTGCTGCTGCTGCCGAATTTCCTTCTGGCCCCCAACGTAGCACTGAATGCGCACAATATCCCGTTGGTGCTTTTTGCCGGGATCCCTGCTTCGATCATAGCGCCTTTCCTGTGGATTCAGGGCGTCATTCGGCTGGGAGCCAATAAGACTTCAATTTTCATGAACTTATCACCCATTTTTACGGCTATTATTGCCATACTTTTCCTGCATGAACAGCTGCACAGCTACCATCTGATTGGCGGCGGAATCACCCTTGTCGGGGTGATTCTCGCTCAGCGTTTACGCCGTCCGCTGTTTGGTCATAAAGCAGAAATGGTCAAAAAAGATTCGACGGTAAAATAGCCCCCTCCACTGCCCGTAATCCTGCGGGCAGCATGACATTTTCCCACCTTTTATTGCTTTCACGTGCCACCTTACAAAATCAAAAAAAAATAAGCGTAAGAATAGGGGGTCAGCGGACTATTCGCGGTGTCGATTACACAGGTTTGCAGGTATGATGTGGCGCTTCTGCGCTTTGCGCCGTTTTAACTAGCAGCGAAGGACTGGTTATATGCAACCTTTGAGTGGTCCAGGTACGCCGATTGGCGACAACAGGACGCAGCCGAATGGCCAGACCGTCCCCGCCGGCCCGGGTGAAAACCAGCCGTTAACGCCTGCACAGCGCACGACTCTGGAAAAGCTTATCGTCAAATTAATGGCGCTCACCCCAATGAAGTCTGCTGAGATTTGGGCCGGGCTGCGTCATGAACTGGCTTTGCCGCACGACGCCGAGTTGACTGCGGGGATTTTTTCCCGCGCCGAAACCGTATTGCAGGGCAAACTGAGCCAGGCTCAGGACAGCCATTCTACCCGCCAGTTACTGCAACAACTGACCGAACTCCTGCCTCAGGGCAATAACCGTCAGGCCGTGAGCGACTTTATTCGCCAAAATTTTGGCCATACTGTGTTAAGCCAGCTTAGCCATGAGCAGTTGCAACAAGTGTTCTTGCTGGTACAAACCCGCGAGATGGCCATCCCGCAGCCGCAGCAAACTACGATAACCGATCGCGCCTTGCTGCCTGCCGAGCACAATAACCTGCAACAGCTGGTGACCAAACTCAGTGCCGCTACCGGTGAAGCGCCAGCAAAACTGTGGCAGGAGTTGTTCAACCTGATGGGCATTAAAGTGGGTGAGCCCATCCCCGCGCGCCATTTTCAGCTGTTAAGCCAATTTATGCAGGTTAAAGCAGCGCTGAGCCAGCCCACCGCAACGCCGACGCTGACAACCTTGCTCAGCGTACTCAAACAACCGGCTACGGCGCAGGAAGTTCATCAGTTGAGCGAATATGTGGAATCCCGCTTTAATGCCACACCCACTACCCCGTTGAACATCGCCCAGCTCAACGATCTGGTTGGCGTGCTGTTTAGCCAACGCGTCGATCGTGCCCCACGCACTGAAAAAGCGGATGACGATTTCAGCACCGTTTCGCGCACTGAACCAAAACCGATCATGAATCCGTTTATCGCTATATTGCCGCCGTCGATGCAATCTTTAGGCGGCAAACCTTTGGCGTTCATCGCTTTCTTTGTGGTCGTGGTTCTACTGTGGTTACTGTTCTGAGCCTTTTCCTCTTCAACAACCGCACGCATTAAGGTCAGGGTCGGCAGAATAGACGCCGACCTCTTTCCCTTCAGCCAGCGGATGCTGGTCACGGATCCAGAAATCCAGCCCGCCGATCAACTCTTTGACTCTAAAACCTAACTTAGCCAATTTATACGCCCCCTGCGTTGAACCGTTACATCCGATGCCGTCGCAATAAGTGACATATACCGCTTCACGATCCCAATGCCGCGTGGTTTCCTCGTTCATTAAACGGTGAGGAAAACTCACGGCGCCAGGAATGTGTCCGCGCAGATAATGCGTTTCGGCGCGGGTATCGATCACCACGATACCCGCTATGCCATGTTGTAAATCAGCCGCCACGTCAGCCGCATCAGTATAAAAACTCAGCTTGGAGAGTAAATAGGCTGCACTGTTCTCAGGAGAGGCTGGGGCAAAAGCCAAGACATTGGATGTGTGCTGCATGCGTTTTTCCTCAGAATTTATCGGTATTGAAAACAGTTTCATCATCCCTGATTTTGGCCTTATTATTGATACCAATTTGCAAGCTATGATAAGGCCAATGATGCAGAATCTTTCCCCATCCTCGGTATGGTTCACCCTGTTTGAAAGCGTCTATACATCTGGCTCTGTTACACCGTCAGGCCTTCGCAATCGTCTCTGTACGACGTTGCGACAGGCTATTAATTCCGGCGCGCTGACTCCAGGCCAAAGACTACCTTCATCACGCACGTTGGCAGCAGATCTGCAATTATCACGCATCACCGTGGAAGCCGCGTATGCGCAGATAGAGGCCGAAGGCTATTTGCAACGTCATACCGGCAAAGGGACATTTGTTAGCCTGTCGCTGCTCCCCCCTGCTGCGCCACGCAAGAAACTTTCCGTTAAGGCCAACTTTTCAACGCTGTCGGCGCGCGGGCGAAAAATCGTGGATACCGGCGGATGTCATGATCCGGGGTCCCCCACTGCCTTTGCCGCTGGCTCGCCGGACCTGCGCGCATTTCCGCTGAAAGTCTGGAAGCAGTTGACTAACCAACAACTGCGCATACAGGGTGAACGGCTATTGGGCTACGGGGATCCTCAGGGATATTTGCCTCTGCGAGAAGCGCTGGCGGGTTATCTGCAACAGTCACGCGGCGTCTTTTGTCGCGCAGAACACATCATGATAACCACCAGCTCACAGCAGGCGCTACAACTGCTGGCAATGTTGTTGATCGATCCCGCTGATCCCGTCTGGGTGGAGCAACCGGGTTATCCTGGTGCACGTAACGCTTTCACCAGCGCAGGAGCCAATATTTGCCCTATCGCGGTCGATGAACAGGGATTGAACCCCGTTTCAGGTTTACCCGTGCCACGGTTCATTTACCTGACGCCTTCACATCACTACCCGACCGGTGTGAGCCTGAGTTTATCGCGCCGTTTGTCTTTACTCGACTACGCAAAACGCCATGGCAGCTGGATTATTGAAGACGATTATGACAGCGAACTGCACTACGACGGGCGGCCACTGCCAGCCATGCAAGGGCTGGATAAACACCAGCAGGTGATTTATCTTGGCACCTTCTCAAAGGTCCTGTTCCCTTCCCTGCGCCTGGCATACGCCGTATTACCTGAGTCGTTAGTGGGTCCTATGGTGACGCTGCGCACCGTCAATGACGGCCATTCTTCTCAGCTGATGCAGGCCGTGACGGCGGAGTTCATGCAGAGCGGTCATTTCACCTCGCATCTGCGCTTTTCCCGCCAACTTTATCACAGCCGCCGCGATCACTTACTTGAGCAAATAAAACAAAAAATAGGCTGGCTGACGCCGCAGGTTGCCGCCGGGGGGTTACAACTTGCCGCCTATTTACCCACCGGGCAGGAACAGCATCTCAGTGCGCTTGCCGCACAGGCCGGTGTGGCAACCCCCCGCCTGTCGCCGTTATTTCTCCAGACAAAAGATTTTTCAGCCGCCCAACCTCTGGACGGTTGGCTGCTTGGTTTTTCTGCCCTGGCCTCTACGGAGATCACCGCAGCGGTTGATCGACTGGCATCGATGAAAGTGCGATCTACATCGTAAATACAGTCAGCAATAACCAGCCTGCCAGCCCACCAAACAGCAGGAACGGAAAAGAATAAGCATGGAATTGAAGCCAAATTTTACGGTCATTCGCCATACGTAAGGCGATCAGGTTGGCGAGGGAACCAATGGCTAAACCAAAGCCTCCGGCATTGACGGCGTAGGCCAGCAGCGCATTGGCCGGAACGTAGTTGATCATCAGAATGGTCGCCGGTACGTTACTGATCACCTGCGATAGCCCGATGCCCAATATATAAACGCCCAATGAAGAGAGATGGGCGATTTGCTCAACGGCCCCCTGAACAGCACCTAACCCGACGATCAGCCGCACATCAATAAACATGACGATAAACACCGCAATCAACGGCCAGTCGATACGTAACAATACGTTGCGAGCCAGCAAAAGAAAGCACAGTAATACGGCTAGCAGGCCATAGACCGCCAGGCCAAGGTCAACGCTGCCGATAAAAACGACATACATCACCAAGCAGCTCAACAGCAGCTTCTTTTTGTAGGGATAGCCCTGGTTATTCTCCAACCGCTTCAGCGTCGTTGCCGGAAAACTTAGCCAAGTCACCACCAGCAATGCCAGCAGACTCACCAGCGTCAGCGGGGCCATTTGCGTGATAAATGCGATAAACGACACACCTGACTTATTCCACAACAAAATATTTTGCGGATTACCAATGGGTGTCAGTAACGAACCCGCGTTAACGGCCAGAGCCTCGAAAATGATCAACCGGGTGACCGGCAAGGTGGAGAGTTTTTTCAACGTAATGGTCAGAGGAATGACAATGAACAGCGCAACGTCATTGGTCATAAACGTCGACAACAGCGCCGCTGCACAGACCAGAAAAAGCGCCAGATAGCGCTCATTGCTGATGGTATTGATCATCTTGCGGCCGACAAAATCAAAGTAGCCGCTCACCTCGACACCTTTCGTCAGCATCAGCAGACCGACGAGAGTCACGATAGTTGACCAGTCCACAAACTGGGGGAACTGAATGATTTTCTCCGGCTGGAACAGGCTGAGCACCACACCCAGCAACAGCAAGATATGTAAAAATCGATCATGTAAAAAAGGTTTGAACAGCGTTTCTGTCACAGTGTTTGGCATGGTGATTTCTAAGGTGAAAGGCCGGTTATCAGATGGGTTGACGTTACCGCAAGCTCTCCCACTCTGCCAGAGTAAAAGTCGGTTCTCCGCAACGCCTCGCAAAAAAACGAGGCCCTGTCAGGGCCCCGCTATAGACTTGCGAGACTTCTCGCAATCCTCATATTCTCTGCCCTTTTCCCCTTGCCGGAGAAAATTCGCTGAGTAGACTCGCCGTTACTCTTTCAGCACCCAGATATGGTACTGACCGTCCTTGAACTCCGCGCCTTCCAGTTCTTTCTCGAAGCCGGGGAATTTCTCGCCCCATTGCGCGATGCTGCGAATGTAGCTGAGCCAAGGGTCATTTTTGGTACCAAAGCTTTCGCCCGGCATCACAATTGGAATGCCCGGTGGGTAAGGAATAACCCCGACGGCCGAGACGCGACCGGCCAGCTTATCCAGCGTGAGTTGTTCGCAGCGTCCGGCCATATGGTCCTGGAATGCCGCACGCGGCAGTTTGACCGGTGTTGGGATCTTCCCAAACGCATCTGACTGCAATTTGTCCATCTGACTGGTTTTCATGTAGGTGAACATTTCGTCGCACAGATCTTTGAGGCCCATACCGGCATAACGCGCGGTGTTGCCAGAGTAAAGGTCTGGCAAACACTGCGCCAGCGGGCTGTTATCGTCGTAGTGCTGCTTGAATTCCAACAATACGTTGATAAGGGTGCCCCACTTACCTTTCGTCACACCAACGGAGAACAGACACAGCACCATAAAGTCAGTAGTACGCGAAGGCACAATACCGTGTTGGGAAAGGAATGCCGTCACCATCGCTGCCGGTATACCCTTTTCCAACATACTGCCGTCATCCCCCATCCCCGGTGAAAGAATACCGGCTTTGATCGGGTCAAGCATGCACCAGTCGTCGTCAAGCTGGTCAAAGCCGTGCCAGCTTTCACCTGGCTTAAGTACCCAGCAATTGGGGTCAGTCGTCAGCTGCTCTTTGGAGGCATTAATGAAGGGAATTTTTTTACCGGTTTTCACATCGACAACATCCGGCGCATTCCATGGTGAGAAGAACCATTCACCCTGTGCAGCAAAGGCTGCGTGAACCTTAGCCAGTGCCAGACGGAAATCCACCGCTTCGTTGATCACTTCTTGCGTCAGCGATTCCCCCTGCTTGCCATCCATCATGGCAGCACCCACTTCATTAGCGGCGATAATCGCATACAGTGGAGAGGTCGTAGCCTGTAACATGTACGATTCGTTAAAGCGCGAATGTTCTACTGGTTTTTTACCGTTACGAATATGGATATAGGAGGCCTGAGACAGTGCGGCCAGTAATTTATGCGTGGAGTGCGTAGCGAAAACCGTAGGACCATCAGGATCGTGATCCGCCGGGTTGCCACGCATTGCGTAACGATCCCGATAGAACGGATTGAAACGTGCATAGGCGTACCAGGCTTCATCGAAGTGAATCTGGTCAACGCTTTTTGCCAGCAGATCCTGTGCTTGTTTGGCGTTGTAACACATACCGTCGTAGGTACAGTTAGTCACCACCGCATAGACAGGTTTAGGATCAGTCGCCAGATGTTTTAGCGGATGTTCATCAATCTTCTGCTGGATAGATTCCGGCATAAACTGAGATTTTGGAATAGGTCCGATGATACCAAAACGGTTGCGGGTAGGAATGAAGAATACCGGCACACCGCCAGTCATTACCAGCCCCTGCTCAATCGATTTATGGCAGTTACGGTCGCAGAGTGCGAACTGACCATCGCCAATCACCGCCGCCATAATGGCGCGGTTAGAGCCCGAAGTCCCGTTCAGTACCGAGTAACTTTGATGCGAGCCAAAGACACGTGCGGCATAAGTTTCGGACTCTTTAATCGGCCCGCTATGGTCGAGCAAGGACCCAAGTGCACCACGTTCTATACCGGTATCGGTGCGGAACAGATTTTCACCGAAGAAATCAAGGAATTCTCGGCCTACGGCTGTTTTGGTAAAAGCAACGCCCCCTTGGTGACCAGGGGCAGCCCATGAATATTCTGGTGAGTACTTAGTATAATTGAACAGCGCCTTGGTAAAGGGCGGCAGCAGCTGGTCATAATATTTGTCGATCAGCGCCACAGAACGGGCGGCAATAAATTCGGCGGTATCTTCATGCATCCAGACAAATTCATTGACCATCTTCATGGTCTCAAGTGTCAGGGTATCAATACAGGAGTGTTCGGCCATCAGCAGCACCGGCACACCTTTATTACGGCGACGGATCTCCTGCAATAAAGCAAATGCCTGACTGTGGGAGGCATCATCATTGCCGCCGGACGTCCAGTCGACAAACACACAGCAGATAGATGCATCGGACGTGATGGTTGCCACGCCATCTTCGAATGTGACTGCCGGGATCACTGACAGATTGTTATCTTCCAGTGCCTGGATGAGCTCACGAACGGCACGTCCATTGGCGGTATTGACGTCCATAATATTACTGTCAACCACCAGGACTTTACGTTTTTTATGACGACTTAAATCGATCATTAACCTCTCCTTTTCATCTTGAATATCGCTGTATGCCGTGGAGTAAGCCAGACGCAGCCATTGATAACACGACTGGCAGCCTCTGGCTTGCGGCAAAAAACCTGTTAGTCCAGCTCAAGCGGTTTACCAAGCGGGTACGGGTTTTTATGACGACGGTTGTAGTTGAAGCTATACATGGCAGTGATCACCATCAGAGCAATGAATGACCACATCACTTCTTCTGCACCGGAACCCACCACTGCCCATACACAGTAGACAAAGGCGATAAGTGTGATGAAGCTGTACACCCCGGCGCGGTTACCCAGATGTCCGTGTCCTACCAACATCAGGGCAGCACAGGTATAGAGGTAAGGCACGAGCGTAAAGATAACTGATACGGATGACACCAGGGCAAATTGCGCCGTGGCGTCAGGGGAAATGGTGGAAATCTGGAAGATGGTCATCAGGATGCCGAGAACAATCAAGCCTTTAACCGGCACACCTTCTTTATTCACTTTGGCAAAAATGGGTGGGAAGAGGCCATCATCTGCGGCGGCTTTGGCCGTCTGGCTGGCCAGTAATGTCCAACCGCCCAACGAACCAAGACAGCCAGCAGCGGCACAGAAGGTCACAATGGCCCCGGCAGTATTGCCCATTGCCATTCGCGCAGCATCCCCGAAAGGCGAGGTTGAAAGTCGCAGTGCTGCGTTAGGGATCATCCCCATAATAGCCGTCGTAGACAGCACGTAACAGACGGCGGCGATCAATACGCCACCGATGGTAGCAATGGGCACGTTACGTTTTGGATTTTTCACTACAGCAGCGGCTACCGATGCACTTTCTACGCCGATAAACGACCACAATGTTACGCTCAGAGTACTTTGAATAGCGCCAAAGGTCCCTTTGCCACTGACGTTCCAGGCTTCCATATAAGTGTCACTTTTGAACCAGAACCAGCCAAAGATAGCGATGGCCAGAATCGGGATGAGTGCCAATACGGTGGCGACAGCCTGAACACGGGTGATCATTTTAGGACCGACTATGTTCAGAATAACAAATAGCCAAAGCACGGCGACACAGGTAAAGGTCAATACCATCGGCTCTTTCAATATCGGGAAGAAATAGCTGAGGTAGCCGACCCCGATAACCACCATCGCAATATTACCCACCCAACAGGCCAGCCAGTAAAGCAGGTTGGTTTGATAGCCAAGATAAGGTCCAAAAGCTCTGCGCGCATATGCGTAGGAACCGCCGGCGCTGTCATCCAGGGAAGACATCTTTGCGTAAACCATCGACAGTGCCAGCGCACCAATGATAGTGACCAGCCAACCATATATCGCTACGCCACCGGTTGAAGCCAGGTTAGCGGGTAAAAGGAACACCCCCGACCCCATGATATTACCGGACACCATCAAGGTGACCGGGACCAGCCCTACTTTATGTGCATCAGATTCTATAGTCATGACCCTACCCCTACAAAAAGTAATACATTAATTCCCAAGGGAAATATTTAATAAAAACCAAAAATACTGGGGGACATTTATGTTACTTGGCTAAGCCTAGTAGACTTTTCTGAAAGAGGCGGGGAGTAATGAAATAAATTCAAGGAAATGAAAAAGATGCCCGTTCAACCATTTGGTTTCAAACAGTATTTTTAATATTTGACTTATGTCAGGCAGGGCAACTTCTGTAAACATTTGTAATAAAAGGCAGCCAGCGACCTATACCCCTGAGTCGCTGACTATGGGACCTTATTGAGAAGCGGAAGAGGTTTGCAAAATCGCCTTGTTTCGCATCCATCTCCAGCTATCAATCAGCAGGAAAATGAGCAGACTTACCCCCATCAGCGGTAATGAGAGAGACAAGGCGATCACTATCAGTGCGATCGGGCACTGAAGGCTAAAAGGCACCTGCCGCCAGGTTTGCATCAATGCCGCAACCGGGTTGGTGTTACTGTTCATTTGCGGACGACGCAGCCACCAAAGGCGATATCCCCAGCCAATCATCAGACATAAACCCAGGCCGAAAAAGGCGAGGATAATCTGATTCCAGAGACCAAAAAGAATGCCCATATGCGCATCTACGCCCCAACGTGTCAGCTTAGCCAGCAGGGGGAAATGGGCAAAACGGGTATGATCCACAATAGCCATCGTCTGCGGATTCACCGAAACCGCATCAACCTGCGTCGGCCAACTGCGATCCACTTCTGTGACGGTCCAGGCTTTATCTGCGCTATAGGCTGGTCTGATCTCAATTTTAGCCGCGTCAATTCCTGCCTCACGAGCGGCATGTACTACCGCATCGAAAGTCGCCGGTAAAACCGGCACAGGGGAAGGCGGTTTTTGATCTGGCAGGTCATTGGTATCCATGCCCGGCATATCTGCCATCCCGGTCATCGTCATATTGCTGTGATCTGAAGCGTGATGGTCAGCATGTTCATCTGCAGAAGTGGCGGAAACGCGCCCTATAAGGCTGGTCGAGACTGAAGGCGTCATCCACCCCATCTTGGCACGCAGCAGGCCGATATTATCCCCGGCCCACTGTGACCAGGTCAGGCCGGTAGCAGAGAAAAACAGCAGCCCGGCGATCAACACCAGACCCAACCAGCTGTGCCAGCGGCGGCTACGGCGTTGTTTGGCAACGACGCCAGTGAGCTTACGGTTACCCCGAACTTTTTGGCGCCCGGTGACCCACAATACCATGCCGCCAAGCGCCGCTACCCATAACCAGGATGCCGCCAGTTCGCTGTAGTTACGGCCCACATCACCCAGCAACAAACCACGGTGCAGATCATCCAGCCAGGTTCTGAAAGGCAAGATACCACTGGTGCCGTACACCGTCAGTTCGCCCTGAATCCTTAGTGTCACCGGATCGACAAAAATCGCCCGGCTTTTGGAAGCGCTAAGAGCAGGATCGGAAAACATCACGCGGGTATTCTCACCTGACGCGGGTGCAGGACGGACCGCGTAGATCTTCGACTCCCCCCCACTTGCATTAAGCGCCGCGTCAATCTGGCGGGACAACGGCTGCACTTCGCCCACTGAAGAGCTAAACAGCTCATGCGCATAAAGATGGTTTTCCAGCTGCGGCGTCAGCACATATAAGGTGCCGGTGAGGGCCGCAACAAAGATAAATGGGCCGATGAACAGGCCGATATAAAAATGGATACGCTTAAGCAGCGCGAGAAAGGCGGCGTTGGCCGTCAATTTTTGGGTATAGGCAGAGTGACTCATCAGTCATTATTCCTGAATTTTCAGATAGCAGGTGCGCAACGGCTACGCTGGAAAGGCGCCGTTTTAGCGATGTTTTAGGAAAACAAAACGACAGGCTATTGAGAAACAGGGGGGGCGCGGGGTTGAGCATCGGAATAAAAGACGGGAGGAACAAAAGGTGTGGCAACCGTCGACGGTGCAACTCCGCGTTGGAAATCGGATGACCACTGCAGAGTCAGCGCCAACAGATGCAGCAGAGGTAGATGTACCAGCAACACGCAATAACCGCAGGCGGCATCACTCATATCACCGAACATCCTCCCTTGCCCCATGGAGTGGGAAGGCATGGTGTGGTGAGTGTCAGGAGTATTTGCATTATCCTCACTCATTGCCGGATGCATCGCATGTTCGGGCATCGCCATTTCCATTGAAGACATATCCATCCCCGGCATCGACATACCGGGCATCATCGAATGCAGCGCACCTGCCGACGCCAGTGATTTGGAAACCACCGGTGCAATAAACAGCATCAGAATAGCGACTATTCCCAACCACGCAGGGAAGTGCAGATGCCGGTGATTGATTTGTCGGAGTGAAAGCATCATGTCAACAAAGTGAAAATAAGAAGCGGCGAAATTGTACCTGAATTGTTGAGATATGACAGAAGGGAAAAGTGACAGGCGTAAAAAAGCCCGTATAAAACGGGCTTTTATTGCACGGAATTAACGACTGATATTACTTGTTGTTTTTCAGCTTGCGCATTACCAGGGTAGCGTTGGTGCCACCGAAGCCGAAGCTGTTAGACATGACGGTCGTCAGTTCGCGCTGAGTTGGCTTGGTGATGATATCCATACCCTCAGCCTGCTCATCGAGATTTTCGATGTTGATGCTTGGCGCGATAAAGCCGTGTTCAGCCATCAGCAAGGTGTAAATCGCTTCCTGCACACCGGCGGCGCCCAGAGAGTGACCCGTCATGGCTTTAGTAGAAGAGAGCGCTGGCGTTTTGTCGCCGAACACTTCACGGATTGCACCCAGCTCTTTCACATCGCCAACCGGTGTAGAGGTACCGTGGACGTTAACGTAATCGATTGGAGTATCCACACCGTGCATGGCCATTTTCATGCAACGCACTGCGCCTTCACCGGATGGTGCCACCATATCAGCGCCGTCAGACGTTGCGCCGTAGCCCACGATTTCAGCGTAGATGTGCGCGCCACGGGCCAGAGCATGTTCCAGCTCTTCAACGACAACCATGCCGCCGCCGCCAGCGATGACGAAACCATCACGTTGCTGATCATAAGTACGGGATGCTTTTTCCGGGGTTTCGTTGTACTTGGTAGACAGCGCACCCATGGCATCGAACTCACAGGCCATTTCCCAGCACAGCTCTTCGCCGCCGCCAGCAAATACTACGTCTTGCTTACCCAGTTGGATCATTTCTACCGCGTTACCGATGCAGTGAGCAGAGGTCGCACAGGCAGAACTGATGGAATAGTTGACACCGCGAATTTTGAACGGGGTTGCCAGGCAGGCAGACACACCGGACGCCATCGCTTTCGTTACCATGTACGGACCAACACCCTTCAGGCCTTTGGCACGCATACCGTCGGAGCCGGCAACCTGGTTACGCGGAGAGCCGCCACCGGAACCTGCGATCAGGCCAGTGCGGTCGTTAGAAACCATTTCAGGCGTCAGACCTGAGTCTTCGATCGCCTGCTGCATGGAGAGATAAGCATAAATGGAAGCATCGCTCATGAAACGCACAATCTTGCGGTCAATCAGTCCAGCGGTGTCCAGTTTAACATCACCCCAGACGTGACTGCGCATTCCGGCATCTTTCAACTCTTGAGAGAAGGTGATACCAGATTTCCCTTGCTGCAGAGAGGTCAGAACTTCCTGCTTATTGTTACCAATGCTCGAGATAATACCCAGGCCAGTAATGACTGCACGTTTCATTTAATACCTCTTGTACTATTAACTAACTATTCGGGATTTCGTGACGCACTCTAGCGTACAGTTGTACGCCGAACAAGTCCGATCAGCAATTCCTTGTGTAAATCGCAGTAAATTTGCGCGAGGTCAAACACGCCGTTAAACTTCGGCATCGCCTTGAACTGAGAGAGTTTCACGTGAGCCATTCCCCTATCCAGCCCGCTGAATTGAGTTGGAACGAACAGGGTACACCTGTTTCCCGACATTTTGATGACGTCTACTTTTCCAATCAGGACGGCTTGCTGGAAACACGCCATGTCTTCCTTAATGGCAACGGTTTTCCTGAGCGGTTTGCCACGCATCCGCGCCCATTATGCGTTGTCGCCGAGACGGGGTTTGGCACCGGTTTAAACTTTCTTACCCTGTGGCAGGCATTCGATGCTTTCCATCAGCAAACCCCTGACGCCACCCTGAAACGTCTGCATTTCATCAGCTTCGAGAAATTCCCGCTCTCGGCGCCGGATCTGAACGCGGCTCTCGCTCGCTGGCCGGAACTTGCACTTTATGCCACAAAACTCACCGAACAGTGGCCGCTGCCATTTGCCGGTTGCCACCGCCTGCTGTTTGATGGCGGACGCGTGACGCTGGACCTCTGGTTTGGCGATGTCACCACCCTGCTCCCCGCCTGCGACAGCAGCATGAATCAGCAGATCGATGCCTGGTTCTTAGATGGTTTTGCCCCCTCGAAAAACCCCGATATGTGGACCGCTGACGTATTTATCAATATGGCCCGGCTTTCACGGGCAGAAGGTACGCTGGCGACCTTTACGGTGGCCGGTTTTGTGCGTCGCGGTTTGCAGGACGCAGGGTTTGACGTCAGGAAAGTGAAAGGGTTCGGTGAGAAAAAACATGTACTCAGCGGCGTCATGAATAATCCGCTGAATTTGCCCCACCCCGCCCCTTGGTATTATCGCCCCGCTGCGGATAAAACCGCCGACATTGGCATTGTTGGCGGCGGCGTCGCGAGTGCAGTATTAGCGCTGGCACTGCTACGGCGGAATTATGCCGTCACACTTTATTGCGCCGACGAACAGCCAGCCAGAGGTGCATCGGGCAACCGCCAGGGGGCAGTCTACCCACTGCTCAATGGCAGAAATGATGTACTGGAGCGCTTCTTTGCCCAAGCTTTCACCTTTGCGCGCCGTCAGTATCAGGCAATTGCAGCTCAGGGCGTGCCTTTTGATCATGGCTGGTGCGGTGTCAGCCAGCTTGGATATGACGCAAAAAGTCAGGGGAAAATCGACAAGATCCTCGAAGCCGAGTGGCCCTTGGCTCTGGCAACCGGGTTGTCGCAACAGGAACTGACTGACGCCTGCGGACTGGAGTGCGGTAACGGTGGTATTACCTACCCGCTTGGCGGTTGGCTCTGCCCGGCCGATCTCACCGCAGAACTGATTAAGCTGGCCATAGAGCAGGGACTAACCGTCCATTTCAATCATCGGGTTACCGAACTGATGTTGGCCGAAACGGGCCATTGGAAGATGAATTTTAGCGACGGGCACTCAGCGCAACACGACAGCGTAGTGCTGGCCAACGGCGCAGATATCACCGATTTCGAGCAGAGCGAAAAGTTACCGGTATACGCCGTCAGCGGTCAGGTTTCTCACATTCCTACCACCCCTAGGCTGCAAAAGCTCAAACAGGTTCTGTGCTATGACGGCTATATGACGCCAGAGAATCCAAATAATCAGCATCACTGTATCGGTGCGAGCTATCACCGGGCAGATAAATGTACCGATTATCGTGCCGATGACCAACAACAGAACCGTCAGCGCTTGATTGATTGCCTGCCAACCGTTGAGTGGCCCAAAGAGGTGGACGTCAGTGCAGGCGAAGCGCGTAACGGGGTACGTTGCGCCACCCGCGATCACCTGCCGATGGTGGGTGC
Organism: uncultured Enterobacterales bacterium; assembly: GCA_946478305.1. Taxonomy (GTDB): domain Bacteria; phylum Pseudomonadota; class Gammaproteobacteria; order Enterobacterales; family Enterobacteriaceae; genus Ewingella. Next base: position 12,731 of record CAMLBO010000048.1, on the reverse strand, counting down.
GGTAGCTGATTACGAAGCCATGCTGGACGAATATAAGAAGCTGGATATCGCAGTGAAACGCCGTCAGCCGGTGGCAGACGCCCCCTGCCACCGCAATCTTTTCCTGCTGGGCGCGCTGGGTTCGCGCGGGCTGAGTTCTGCTCCACTGGCTGCTGAGGTGATGGCGGCACAAATCGCCGGTGAGCCTATGCCACTCGACAGCGAAACGCTGGCAGCGCTGAACCCGAACCGCATGTGGATCCGCAAACTGATTAAAGGCAAACCGGTAGTTCAGGAAGAGGTCTGAAACAACAAAGGGCCGTCAGGCCCTTTGTTTTCTAATCGATGGGAGTAAAGCTCTTATTGCTCTTCTGGCAGTGACGCCTGATACAACGTTTCCCACATGCCCAGCACCAGAACCTGATCCCGCGGCGAAAGCTCTCCGGCCTTGATGGCTTTGTCCAGACCTTGCTGAACCAATGCTTTCAAACCTTCGGCGCTGTGCTCGCCCTGCTCTTCGGCATCCGCAACTGCCACAGTCAGATGGCCTCGCAGATAGCCACTGGCGAATAGCTCATCATCGCTGGCGCTTTCTACCATGTCGTCAATCAGCGTCAAAATTCGCGTTTCAAATTCTGCGATCATCAATCATCCTCAATTCTTCGATATTCTGAAATTCATTCAAGCGGCTGGAGTGCAGGGAAATCCTCTGCCGTCAGTGGAGCGGTATTGTAAAACGATTGTAACGCTTTTATAAAGCGCGCCGGACGTGGAGGGATGCTATCGCGCAACATTTTTAACACCTCTTCCCGCACTTTGTTCTGGAAACCAACCCGGTCCGGCTCACAGTCGCCGCTAAGATTGTCGCAGCTGACATTAAAGTTAAAACCGGCAGCGGCGCAAAACAGCCACTCATACGCCTGAGGTTTGATCTCAACTTTTTCGAATTCACTTTGCGTCTGCGCATCGCGCCCGTCCGGGCAATACCAGTAACCGAAATCAACCAGCTTGTGGCGTTCCGCGCCAGCCACACACCAGTGGGAAATCTCATGCATGCCGCTGGCGTAATAACCATGGGCAAATACGATGCGGTTGAAGTTTTCCTGCTCATCGGCCGGCAAATAAATAGGTTCATCGTCGCCTTTCACCAGACGCACGTTGAATTCCTCAAAGAAACAGGAATCAAAAATCTCGATCAATTGATGATAGTTATGTGTTGCGGTCGAATCAGACATAGTGGCAGTGAAACTCAGTAAGTAAATTCAGGGGCGACAATATACCCTTGTTTATACGATGACTTTTATGACTTCGGGCAAGTCAAATAAGGTAAAAGCCACCTAGGTCACTTACCCAAAATAGTTGGAGTTACAGCAAGGCGGCAAGTGAGTGGAGCCCGATGAGCTGACACCAGTCAGTGATTCGGGTCCGCAAACGCAGCCAACACAGCTGTAACTTCAAATATGAAGGGTAAGCCAGTGGTGGATTTCAGCACCATGACTATCATAAATCAGCTTACAGCTCATGACGACCGAGACAATCACCACCATCGGACGGATCATTTTCTGCCCTTTGGCAAGGACCATGCGGGCCCCTAAACGTGCACCAATGAACTGCCCCGCCATCATTACAAACCCCACCCCCCATAATACTTTTCCGCCCATGATGAAGAACAGCAGGCCACCAAAATTAGAGGTAAAATTGAGCACTTTGGCGTGGGCCGTGGCTTTCGCAAGGTTGAAGCCACACAGCGTCACAAACCCCAGCGCATAAAATGAACCCGCGCCGGGACCAAAAAATCCATCGTAGAAACCAACACAACCACCGCCTACCAGCGCATAGGGCAACGCCGACAAGCGCCGCAGACGGTCACTTTCACCTAATCTCGGCGTCAGCAGAAAATAGAGCCCAATGCAGATGATCAGCAACGGTAATATCTGTCGCAGCATGTCAGCTTGCAGCCGCTGAATCAAAATTGCCCCCAGCACCGCCCCGATAAACGTACAGGCAATATTCAGTTTTTGCTCGTTAAGGTTCACTACTCCACGGCGCACAAAATAAAGGCTGGCCGAAAACGACCCACCAACAGCCGAAAGCTTGTTGGTGGCAATCGCCTGAGCCGGGGAAATCCCGGCTGCCAGTAGCGCGGGCAGGCTGATAAGTCCGCCACCACCGGCAATAGAGTCAATAAATCCTGCCACGACAGCCACTAAAAACAGAACGCCTACTACCCATGGGGCAACAATCAACCAATCCATTTTTCTTCCAGTCCTGCTATACGTGGCGAAGAGTTATTGAAATGTTATTAGAGAACGTGTTTGTCCAGCAACGCCTGACAGGTTTTCGGCAACGGTGGTGGCTCCTTTTTCACTGGCGTTCCGCTGCCCGGCTTAGGCGGCAGGAACCAGCTTTGCAGCTCAGCACCACAGCCGTCACCCGGAGGTGGCGGCGCCTGATCCAGACATTCCAGACTGCCCGCTGGGCAACGCAAACGCACATGCATGTGCGCACGGTGACCAAACCACGGGCGGACCTTATGCAACCACTCACGGTCACTTCCCGCATCCGCACAGAGCTGCTGCTTGATGGCCGCGTTGACAAAAATACGCGTGACGTCACTGTCCTGTGCGGCCAGTTTAATCAGCGTTTCGATACGCGGCTGCCATTGACGCGGGTTTACCGTCTTACCGTCGGCGTTGACCAGATCGATAGGTTGAGGTTTGAGCAGCATCTGCTCACTCCAGCGCTGGCGCGGCAGTTGCAGCCAGATATCCACATCCAAGCCGGACTGATGGCTGGCATGGCCGCTGCTAAAACGCCCACCGGCAGGCATTGCCATATCCCCAATCAGCATAGTGCCAAGACCTTTATCGCTGGCCTGGATCCCCAGGCGCTTGATAAAAGCCAGCAGATCAGGCTGGCCAAAGTAGCGGCGCTGATCGGTACGCATCACCTGATAGTCCGGTGAATTGAGCGGCAACGGGCTTGCCCCAATCTGGCAACCGTTGGCAAAACCGCCAATCGCCTGAGGGGATCCGGGAATGGGTTGGGTAATTTTCTGCCACGGCGTGGCGGCCATGACCGGGGCGCAAAGTACCCATGCCAGCAACCCGGCACAGGTATTTTTGAACAGGTTAACTGTCATCAGTGCAGATTTCATCGGCGATTTACCAGCGTGGAACGTCTGAGTGAACATCACCGTTTTGCGCTCGCTGGCGTAGCAGGTGATCCATCAACACAATCGCCATCATCGCTTCGGCAATCGGCACCGCGCGGATCCCCACGCAAGGATCATGGCGACCTTTGGTGATCATCTCGACCTGCTCGCCTTCGCGATTGATGGTACGTCCTGGCACCGTAATACTTGAGGTCGGTTTCAGCGCAAGGTGAGCTATCACCGGCTGGCCGCTGCTGATACCGCCAAGAATGCCACCTGCGTGGTTGCTTTCGAAACCTTGTGGTGTAATTTCATCACGGTTTTCACTGCCACGCTTGTTGACTACGGCAAAGCCATCGCCAATTTCCACGCCTTTCACTGCATTAATGCTCATCAGCGCATGGGCCAGATCGGCATCCAGACGATCGAACACCGGCTCACCCAAACCAACAGGTACGTGATCTGCCACGACGGTGATTTTGGCACCAATCGAGTCGCCTTCTTTTTTCAGCGCACGCATTAGCTCGTCCAGCGCTTCCAGCTTACTTTCATCCGGGCAGAAGAACGGGTTAGTTTCCACCAGATCCCAGTCTTTCAGTTCGCAGGTGATATCGCCCATCTGAGACATATAACCGCGCACCGTCACACCAAATTTCTGCGACAGATATTTCTTTGCCACCGCACCGGCTGCCACACGCATGGCGGTTTCACGCGCGGAAGAACGACCTCCGCCCCGATAATCACGCACGCCATATTTCTGCTCGTAAGTGTAATCAGCGTGGCCAGGACGGAAGACGTCTTTGATGGCGCTGTAATCCTGTGAACGCTGGTCGGTGTTTTGAATCACCAGACCGATACTGGTACCGGTAGTCACCCCTTCAAAAACACCCGAGAGGATTTTAACCTCATCGGCCTCACGGCGCTGCGTGGTGTAGCGCGAAGTGCCCGGACGGCGGCGGTCGAGATCGTGTTGCAGATCGGCTTCGGTCAGGGGAATGCCCGGCGGCACGCCGTCAATAATACAACCCAGTGCCACACCGTGCGATTCGCCGAAGGTGGTGACGCGGAAAAACTGCCCAATACTGTTCCCTGCCATCACGGCTCCTTACTTGTTGAGTGAATAGTTAAGTGATGCCCAGATCAGTCACGGAACATTTTAAAGTGATCGGCATGTTCAACCAGTTGCTGCTTGGTCAGCATAAACACGCCATCGCCGCCGTTTTCAAACTCCAGCCAAGTGAACGGGATCTCAGGGTATTGATCAATCAGATGCACCATGCTGTTACCCACTTCACAAACCAGCACGCCCTCTTCGGTCAGGTAGTCTGGTGCGCAGGCAAGAATGCGGCGCGTCAGTTTCAAGCCGTCGCTGCCGGAGGCCAGACCCAGTTCAGGTTCATGGCGATATTCCTGCGGCAGATCTGACATATCATCTTCATCCACATACGGCGGATTGGTCACAATCAGGTCGTACTGGAGCGGTGGCAGGTCGCGGAACAAGTCGGAACGAATAGGGGTTACCCAGTTTTCAATACCATGTGCTTCGATATTTTGTTCGGCCACCGCCAGGGCATCAGGAGAGATATCCACGGCATCCACTTCGGTTTCCGGGTACGCATAGGCGCAGGCGATAGCAATACAGCCGCTGCCGGTACACATGTCGAGAATATGCTGTGGCTTGTCATGCAGAATGCCAGAGAAGCGGTTATTAATGAGCTCACCAATCGGGGAACGCGGAACCAGCACGCGCTCATCAACATAGAATTCCATGCCACAGAACCAGGCTTTGTTGGTGAGATAGGCCACCGGCACGCGCTCGTTGACACGGCGGATCACGCGCTCAACGATGCGATGACGCTCACTGGAAGTCAGGCGGGCATTGTGCATATCTTCAGGAATATCCAGCGGCAAAAACACGCTTGGCAATACCAGCTGTACGGCTTCGTCCCACGGATTATCGGTACCATGACCGTAATATACATTCGCAGCATTCAGGCGACTGACAGTCCAGCGAATCATATCCTGGATGGTGTGAAGCTCACCGACCGCTTCATCAACAAATATTTTGTCCAATTTTCTCTCCTGACGGCACGCAGTCTCGCAACCAGCGTTTAACCATGGGTTTACAATGCACCCTGGATTTACAGTGCATGATTTTGCGCATAGTTTGCCATGAAGCCCGCCACAAATCAGCAGCTATAGGCCGTTCTTACGAGAAGTGCTGGAGAATTTAAGTCGGAGTTTCCTTTATACGAAGTGACTTGCGCAGGTACACTGTTGAAATGACCTAAGAATGATGACGAATCCATGAAGAAAAAACATGTGCTGAGCCCGGAGGAGAAAGCCCTTTTTCGCGAAGCTATACCGGGCACCAAGCGCCTGCAAAACGACACCATTACCCATCGGCCGCTGCGAAAAAAGGTGATGGTAATGTCGCCAAAAAAATTGTTGCAGGAGCAGGTGGACGCCAGCTATTACTTCTCTGATGAGTTTCAGCCGATGCTGCAGGAGGAGGGGCCGGTGCGGCATATCCGGCCTGACGTCAGTCATTTTGAACTGAAAAAGCTGCGTCGCGGGGATTATTCGCCGGAACTGTTTCTAGATTTGCATGGCCTGACCCAGCGCGAAGCCAAGCAGGAACTGGGGGCACTGATTGCTGCCTGCCGTCGTGAGCATGTGCACTGCGCCTGCGTGATGCATGGACACGGCAAGCATATTCTCAAGCAACAGACTCCATTATGGCTGGCACAACATCCCGATGTACTGGCATTTCATCAGGCCCCAAAAGAGCTGGGTGGAACCGCGTCGCTGCTGGTGCTGATCGAACTGGATGACAAACTGCAATAACGCCCCCTTTTGCGCAGGCCAGGGGCCCGAAAAAGCAAAAAGGCACAGTTCACTGTGCCTTTTCTTTATTGGGATCTGCTGAGTTAACCGTCCTTACCCGCCAGAAACCTTACTGCCGTCAGACCTTCACCATCACCTGGCAAGGACTGAACTGCCAGTCAAACGTACCTTTACCGGTATCCGCATCCAGCTCAACGCTGGCCATGGCTGAGGTCGCGAACATCGGCGGGCAGACACCAGGGCATAATTCTGCCACCAGATAACCGACTAACGGCAGGTGCGATACCACCAGCACGCCGGTGATCCCTTCAGCGGCCAAAGCCAGCAGCTCCTCCGCCACCAGAGCAGGATCCCCGCCCGGCGTCAGTTCTTTCAGAACTTCACTTTCTGCCGGCAACGTCAGTGTCTGACGGATTTTTTCCAGCGTTTGCTGTGCACGTAGATACGGGCTAACCAGAACGCGCTGAATATTGACCGGACGGGCTTTGAGCCACGCCGCCATATGTACCGTTTCGTCACATCCGCAATCAGTCAAAGGTCTGGCCGAATCGCTGGCGGCTTCAAGAGCTGCCTCACCGTGACGCATAATTACAACTTGCATATTGCACCGCTTTTGTTAACAAAAATAGCGCTATACAGAAACGCCTCGCGTGCTGTATCACCCTCTGCCCAATGCTTTCCGGGGAAAGCTTGCAGGACAACCGCATGTACTACAGTCACCTAACGCGCCGTCTCTTTAATGGCGGGCGGGCATTTTGCCTGAAAGTTCACGTAAAGAAAACGCTGTTTTTTACATCACCCGATACCGCTTGTAAACCACTTTGCTTATTTATTAAACACAATGGCGACTTTTCAAACGCTTGCCCGTTTGCCAACCCACGGCTTTCGTGTCTACAAAAATAAATCCCACATCGATGCATTATGCTGAAAAGCATTTTATGTTCCAGATTCCCGCGAAAAAGCCCTTCAGACCGTGACAGGGTTCACAGGATGACGAGCTTTTATCCGACTTATGACAATTATTGGTAGAAACGCTGACCTTCCTGCGCCCGTCTCAGTAATCCGGCGCAGGGTGCAAAATGCTCGCCATAGTGCTGTTGTAAACCTTGCAGCGTTTGCACCACGGCGGCAGCACCCAACTGGTCGATGTAGCGGAACGGACCGCCAAGGAACGGTGGGAAACCAATGCCGAACACCGCCCCAATGTCGCCATCACGGGCGCTACGTACCCCCTGTTCATCCAGGCAACGCACCGCTTCATTCAGCATAATCATCACACACCGGCGGGCGATCTGTTCTGCTCCCTGCTGCTGCTTTGGTGTCACGTTCAGCAAACGGTAAATCGCCGGATCGGCCTGTTTTTTCTTCGCCAAACGCCCTTTTTGCGCGTACAGATAGAACCCTTTGCCATTTTTGCGGCCTTTACGGTCATCCTTCAGCACGGCGTCCAGCGCCGGTGGCGCGGCAAAACGTGCCCCCAGAGCCTCCACCAGAATGGGAATGATTTTGGTGCCAACGTCGATTCCGACTTCATCGAGCAACAGCAATGGCCCGACCGGGAAACCAAAATTTACCAGAGCCTGGTCGATATGTTCGATCGGTTCACCTTCGAGTAAACATCGTGTCGCTTCATTAATATAGGGAGCCAAAATGCGGTTTACGTAGAACCCGGCACTGTCCCCCACCACAATGGCCGTTTTCCCCTGTTTCTTTGCCAGCGCCACGGTGGTGGAAATAGTCTGCTCACTGGTACCCGCGTGAGGAATAACCTCAACCAACGGCATTTTATCTACCGGACTGAAAAAGTGCAGACCAATCACTTGTTCTGGTCGGGTGGCTCTGGCTGCAATGGCATGTATCGGCAAAGAAGAGGTGTTTGAAGCAAAAATAGTATGCGAGGAAGCATAACGTTCAACATCTGCCACCATCTGTTGTTTCAGTGACAGGTCTTCAAACACAGCCTCAATGACCAGATCCACCCGCTCAAATCCGCTGTAATCTGTGGTGCCCGAAATAAGCATCATCTGACGCTGCTGTTCGTTACGTTTAAGCCGTCCGCGGCGTACCTTTTTCTCCAACAGATCCCAGCTGTATTTCAACGCATGGCGGATCCCTTCCTGATTGATATCTTTGATACGCACCGGCAACCCCGCACGCGTGGCGGTCACGTTGGCAATTCCCCCGCCCATCAGACCACCGCCTAAAATACCAATACGCTTCAACGGCAGCGGTTCGGCTTGCGCACCGCGCTCTTTTTTAAGAGCCGTGGAGGCAAAGAACAGACCACGCAATGCCGCCGATTGCGGCGTCATTACCAGTTCGCCAAAAGCTTTAGCTTCGGCCTGATAACCGCTGGCACGGCCGTGATCCAGCCCGTTCCTCACCACGTCGATAATTTTTTCAGTCGCTGGATAATTACCGTGCGTTTTGGCGCGCGTCTGTTTGCGTACAAAGTGGAACAATATCGCTTTGCCCAGCGGACCACCTACCAGCCGTGCTTGCCAGGGCAAGGGAGTCCGGGCTTTTCGCCCCAGAGCCACGCGTTCCAGCGCCGTTTGCAGCAATATCGATTGCGGAACGGCGTCATCCACCAGCCCCATTCTTTGCGCCTGTTTCGCACGAATACTGCGACCGGTAAGCATCATATCCAGCGCTTTCGGCGCACCAATCAGACGCGGCAACCGCTGTGTCCCGCCGGATCCCGGCAGTAGACCGAGTTGTACCTCCGGCAAGCCGAGCTGGGTTTTATCATCCAGAGAGCAGATACGGGCGTGGCAGGCCAGCGCCAGTTCTAATCCGCCGCCCAGACAAGCACCGTGAATGGCGGCCACCACGGGCACGGACATGGCTGAAATATGGGACATCACTGACTGGCCTTTTTGCGCCAGGCTGCTGGCCTCTTCGGCCGTTTTACAGGCAGAGATCATGCTGATATCTGCACCGGCGATAAAGGAGTCCGGTTTACCAGAAATAATCACCAGCCCCTTCAATTGCGGATACTGCTGGGCTTTTTGCAAAATGGCACAGATTTGCTCAACGAATTCAGCTTTTAAGGTATTAACCTTTTCACCAGGAACATCAATGGTGATGATGCCAACATGTTGGTCGGTGAAAGCCAACGTAAAGGCTGAAGCCGGTACAGTTTCAACGGCAAAGATTTCGTCACTCATTCTGCTGCCTCCAGGATCATGGCCGCGCCTAATCCACCCGCTGCGCAGGCGGTAGTTAACCCGAAACGCCCGCCACGCCGGCGAAGTTCATGCAGCGTCTGCGTTATCATCCGCGCCCCGGTGGCAGCAAAAGGATGCCCGTATGCCAGAGAACCGCCCAGCACGTTAAATTTTTCCCAGTCAATCTCACCGATGGCCTGCGCCCGCCCCAGCTTCTCACGGGCGAAAGTATCACTGGCGAACATTTTGATGTTAGCCAGCGTTTGTGCAGCGAAAGCCTCGTGCATATCAATTAAGTCCAGATCGCTGAAGGTAAGTCCTGCACGATCAAGGGCTAGCGGAGTGGCATAGGCCGGACCGAGCAACATATCTTCCCAAACGTCGATGGCAGCAAAAGCAAAGCTTTTCAGGTATCCCAGCGGACGCAGACCCAGCTCACGCGCCCGCGACTCACTCATCATCAGCACGGCGGCGGCACCGTCCGTCAGCGGTGTACTGGTCGCCGCGGTGACCGTGCCATGGCGGCGATCAAAAGCGGGCCGTAATTTTGCATACTGACTCAGCTCAGAGTTCAAGCGGATATTGTTGTCTTTTTGCAGGACTTCCCGATACGGCGGAACCTGCGCGGTCATCACCTGCGTATCGAGATAGCCATTTTCCCAGGCCTGCGCCGCCAGCGAGTGCGAGCGATGGGCCAGTTCATCCTGCTGCTGACGGGTAATAGCATGGGATTTCGCCATTTGTTCGGCAGTATCTCCCATGCGCAACCCGGTAGAATACTCGGCTACTGCGGGAGGCACCGGGAGCAGATCGCGAAATTTCAACTTACTGAACAAGGACAGACGCTGAGAAAACGTGCGGGCTTTGTTGACATCCACCAGCGTGCGGGCCAGGCGCTTACTGACGCCAATCGGCAGCACCGATGAGGAGTCTGCGCCACCGGCAATACCTACGCCGATGGTGCCGCTGATAATACTTTCTGCCACATTTGCCACGGCCTGGAAACTGGTGGCGCAGGCACGTGACACGCTGTACGCATCGGTCGAGACACTCATGCCGGTGCCCAGCACAATCTCACGGGCAATGTTGGGGGCTTCGGGCATCTGTACAACCTGACCAAAGACTAACTGGTCAATGATTTTTGGGTCGATACCGCTTTTTGCCAACAGCTCGCTCACCACCATTTTGCCTAAATCCACCGCGGGAATACCGTGATAGGCCGTAGCTTGTTTAGCAAAAGGCGTGCGCAAGCCGTCTACGATCGCAATACGATCGCCTTCGCGCGTCACCAGCGGAATAACCTTGTTCATAGTGGCTCCAGATTAAGAGGTCGGACCTGATAGTTTAGTTTTAACCATATGTTTACATTTGGCAAAGCCTAACGTGATGAAGTGAGAGCGGCAGCAAAAAAAAACCGCGACCTGTAAAGGTCACGGTTTAATGAACGGGGCTTAAGTATGGGGATATTAGCGCAAGCCGAGCTGGAAGATCATGGTTTCTGCCTGGCAGGAGAAGGTGAAATCGACATTGAGCTCAACGCCACCGTCGACTTTTTTCATCCGGCTGTCGATGACACAAGGTTCTGATTCCACGCTACGGGCTTTTTCCGTCAGGCTATTTAGCATCTCTTTGGCCTGCATTTCGGTTTCAAACACGTGGCTGTAAGAGGCGGTGCAATCGGTGTTATCCATGATGGTACCGACATCAACACAGCAGCAGGCTGCGGTTTCTTCTGCCCCACATTTGTTAATGGAATGCAGTGGCTGCGTGGATTTTGAAGAGAGAGTTACGTCAGACATAGTGTTCTCCTGGCCCAAATCACCGCGTTCGCGAATCGGCCCTGTTAGTCATTAAAGAAGTTATTTTCGGCCCTATTTTACGCCTGCCGGGCCGCAGAGCCTAGCACTTACTTTTTGTGTGACTTTTAAGTGACTAATATCACAGAAATAATAATGTCAGGTTAAATTCATCTCAAACATGCCCCCTCAAGGTTATTAAGTTCACCTCAAAGTGTTTGTTTTTTGTTAAGCGGATCTAATTTCCAACATCAAATTGGAAATAACCATGAAACATGATTGCAACATGACCACAGGTCGGACCTATACTTCGCTCACTGGTCTGATTTGTCAGACTGAGAACGAACCCTACAATCCCGCGCTCATTGTTACTCGATGTAACATTGTTTGATAAAAACATAAAATTGAGGTTTTGGTCATGAACCAGAAAAACCTGTTTAAAAGATCAGCTCTGGCAGCTGCAGTGGCAATTGTTTCATCAAATGTGTATGCGGCCGGTTTTCAGTTAAATGAATATACCGCCGCCGGTCTTGGTCGTTCGTTTTCAGGTGAAGGTGCCATTGCTGATAGCGCAGCATCTGGCAGCCGTAACCCAGCAACCATGACCATGTTCTCCCGCCCGTCTTTCTCTGCCGGTGCTATTTACGTTGACCCGGATGTCAATATTACCGGCCGTTCACCTCTGACAGGCAACAGTACGGATGCGGACAATATCGCACCGAACCAGTGGATCCCGAATCTTCACTTCATCATGCCGTTAGACAATCAGTGGGCTGTCGGGGGTTCTGTTACCTCCAACTACGGGCTGGCCACCGAGTTTAACGACAACTACGCCGCCGGTCCTCTGGGCGGTGAAACTGACCTGACCACCGTTAATACTAACCTGAGCGCCGCCTATCGCGTAAACCAGCACTTCAGTCTGGGCCTCGGTTTTGATGCTGTTTACGCCAACGCGAAAATCACCCGTACTGCGGGGGAGTTAGGTCCGCTCAGCTCCGGTGGCTTGATCTCACCAAGTACGGAAGTCGCTAACCTGCGCGGCCACGAATGGGGCTACGGCTGGAACGCCGGTATCCTGTATGAAGTGGACGACAACAACCGTTATGGTTTCACTTACCGTTCTAAAGTGAATATCGATTTCAAAGGCGAGTACAAAAACAGTATTCCTGCTCAGCTTGGCGGTACAGGCGGCAGCGGTATCCCAGGCGATCTGACCCTGAATCTGCCTGAAATGTGGGAAGTGTCAGGCTATAACAAAGTGGCACCGAAGTGGGCAATTCACTATAGCCTGGCTTACACCAGCTGGAGCGAATTCCAACAGTTGAAAGCCACCGGCAGCGACGGCCAGACCTTATTCCAAAAGCATGAAGGTTACCAAGATGCCTACCGCATCGCGCTGGGTACCACGTATTACTACGATGATAACTGGACCTTCCGCACCGGTATCGCCTTCGATGATAGCCCGGTTCCGGCCGACAACCGCACCATCTCCATTCCTGATCAGGACCGTTTCTGGGTGAGCGCCGGTACAACCTATGCGTTTAACAAAGATGCGTCAGTGGATGTCGGTGTTTCTTACATGCACGGTCAAACGGTTAATATCAGCGAAAGCGCGGGTGCAGGTCTGCCAAACTATGAGTTTCAGGCTAAAGGTACAGCGATGCTTTACGGCGCAAACTTTAACTACTCCTTCTGATCACCCCGATTTAGAAACAAAAAAAAGCGCCGCGAGGCTAATGCCGATCGTTTAAGGATCAGTTGACCGATCCGGTGGCTCGTGTAAAA
>CAMLBO010000047.1 GCA_946478305.1 uncultured Enterobacterales bacterium | reverse complement strand
CTCGTGGGCTCGGAGATGTGTATAAGAGACAGGGGTAGAGCTGTGCCGCGCTGAGCATTAGCATGCTGCCGACACTCAGTGCCATCAGCACTTCTGGAAGCGTGAATCCATGTGAACGCGTGTGGCTTACACACATAGCGCTAACCCGAGCATAGGTTTGCCCTCGCTGCATAACCTGATACGCCCTCTGGCCGACAGAACCAGCCTGATACTGCCCGCTGAGTTTCTTAAGGTAAGATGACCTGCCTGTGCCGCGTTACGTATGCCATAAAAGCCCATCACTTTGTCCGTGAAATCCAGAACCTCCATGTCAGGCTCAGATACAACAAAGCGCGGTAGCACGCCAGATGAAGCACAATTTTCCGGGAGGACTGAATATCCCACACAACCCTGTTCCCCCCCGATTACCCATAAGATGATGGAACGGTTATACAGGTTGGCTTGTGTTTGCAGGCCAACGAGATAGAGCCGCAATCTCTGCGCATTCTGTTCAAGACGAAGCGCCTGCTGATAACCCTGCCAGCCGTGTAGCCCCCACATGCTGCAGAGGGCAATTAGCATAATGACCAGCAGGATTTCTACCAGGCTCATGCCCTGTTGTTTTAAGTCACCGATTATTTTCATACGGCGAGTTTACTCAGAGAAATTTTGCCGCCAACAGGCAAAGCAACGCTTTCCAGCACTCCTCGGGAATATTTTCGAACATTCATTCAGGGCGACAAAGTTTATGCGGGATGACTCACAAGGCAGTAAGACAGGCAGAAATTAAGCTGGCGATAGCGGATGAAAGGCGTAGAAAACCGACAGGGAATAAAGAAGGAGAGGTCAGCAGGCAATATTCCCGCCAGCATTTAGCCGGCGGGGTGTCATAACTTAGACGGCAACGGGGGCTTTGATGGCCGGGTGCGGATCATAACCTTCGATGTCGAAGTCTTCAAAACGATAGTCAAACAGGGACGCGGGTTTACGTTTGATGACTAATTTTGGCAGTGCGCGTGGCTCACGACCCAGTTGTAAATGCGTCTGTTCCATGTGGTTGTTGTAGAGATGCGTATCACCACCGGTCCAGACAAAGTCACCAACTTCCAGGTCACACTGCTGGGCCATCATATGTACCAGCAGAGCATAGCTGGCAATGTTGAAAGGCAGACCAAGGAAAATGTCGCATGAGCGCTGATAGAGCTGGCATGAGAGCTTGCCATCGGCGACATAGAACTGGAAAAACGCATGACAAGGTGCCAGCGCCATGTGCTCCAACTCCCCGACGTTCCACGCAGAAACAATAATGCGTCGTGAGTCCGGATCCTGTTTCAGTTGGTTAACCACATTGCTCAATTGGTCAATTTGCTTACCATCAGCGGTACCCCAGGCGCGCCACTGCTTACCATAGACAGGCCCCAAATCGCCGTTCTCATCTGCCCATTCGTCCCAGATAGAGACATTATTCTCACGCAGATAAGCGATATTGGTTTCGCCTTTGAGGAACCACAACAGCTCATGAATAATGGAACGTAAATGACATTTTTTGGTGGTAACCAGCGGAAAGCCATCTTGCAGATTGAAACGCATCTGATGACCGAAAATTGACACCGTTCCCGTACCGGTACGGTCAGCTTTAGGTGTGCCCTCATCGAGCACTTTCTGCATTAAATCCAGATACTGTTTCATGTGACCTCACGACAATTGTTTCTGCGGGCGGCGGTAGGCCCAGATCATCATGATGAGACCGATGACAATCATTGGAATGGAAAGGATTTGTCCCATGCTGAGGAAACCGTCAAACAGACCTAGTTGGGCATCTGGCTGGCGGAAATACTCAACGATGATTCGGAAAGCACCATAGCCAATCAGGAACAGGCCAGAGACAGCACCCATCGGGCGCGGCTTACGGATGAACAGATTGAGAATGATAAACAGCACCACGCCTTCAAGCAGCAGTTCATACACCTGCGATGGATGACGAGGGAGAACACCGTATTGGTTCAGCAGCGGCTGCCATTTAGGGTCAGCGGCGGCGATAGCGATATCTTCCTGACGTGATCCTGGGAACAGCATCGCCCATGGCACATCAGTGGTTACGCGACCCCATAATTCACCATTGATGAAGTTACCGAGACGACCGGCACCCAGCCCAAAAGGAATCAGCGGCGCGATGAAATCGGAAACCTGGAAGAAAGTTCGCTTAGTACGGCGTGCAAACCACAGCATGACGACGATGACGCCTATCAGACCACCGTGGAAAGACATCCCACCATCCCACACTTTGAACAGATAAAGCGGATTATCAAGGAACAGCGGCAGGTTGTAGAACAGTACATAACCGATACGGCCACCAAGGAAGACACCGAGGAATCCGGCGTACAGCAGGTTCTCAACTTCTTCCTTCGTCCAGCCACTGCCAGGCTTGTTAGCACGGCGCACAGCCAGCCACATCGCAAAGACAAAACCGACCAGGTACATCAAGCCATACCAGTGCAGAGAAACCGGTCCTACGGAAAAAATGACCGGGTCAAACTGGGGAAACGCCAGATAGCTGTTACTCATCTATCACCACAATTAGTTTATTGTTATCGCCCGGTTAGGGGTCAGCAGGGGCCGGATCATAGCACAGGCCGCGCTCACCACGGACAAGACAGGCTGGAAAAGTTCTGTAAAAAAACGTCTCACCCCCTGAGCTTAGGGCGTTCAACGTAGCGGCGACGTGCAGGAGAATGCCTGAAGGTTTCTATTTACCGCCGCGAATCAAACCACCCAGTCCACGTCTTTCCATAAACGCCGCCGTCATATGACGTACGTCGGTGGTGAATTGTGCTTCCAGTACCCGACGAGCAAGTTCCTGTGCGTCAGCCAAATCAATACGACGTAACAGATACTTAATACGCGCAACGCTGCGCCCATTCATACTCAGGTTGCGATACCCCATGCCGGTAAGCAGCAGTGCACCCATCGGGTCACCGGCCATTTCACCACACAAACTGAGGTGTAAACCTGCAACTTCGGCATCGGTTACAATCTTTTTTAGCACTCTTAACATCGCCGGATGCAGGCTGTCGTAAAGCCCCGCAACGCGGGTATTATTACGGTCCACCGCCAGCAGATATTGCGTTAAGTCGTTGGTTCCCACTGAGAGGAAATCAACCCGCCCCGCCAGTGAAGGCAACATAAAGATCATCGAAGGGACTTCAATCATCACGCCGATACGCGTTTTAGGTATGTCGTAACCGAGTTGCTCCTGCACCTCACGTGCGGCGCGATCGATAAGACGACGTGCCTCATCAATCTCTTCCAGGCTGGTTATCATCGGCAAAAGAATACCCAGATTGCCGGTGGCCGCATTGGCCCTCAGCATCGCACGAACCTGAATCAGGAAAATTTCCGGCTGATCGAGGGTGATACGGATACCACGCCAGCCCAGACAAGGATTCTCCTCACTGATGGGCATATAGGGCAGTTGTTTGTCAGAGCCGATATCCAGGGTGCGCAAGGTTACTGGTTTGGTAGGAAACAGCTGTAACATGCCCTGATACTGAGCCACCTGCTCCTCTTCAGAGGGAAAACCACTTTGCAGCATAAAAGGTATTTCGGTGCGGTAAAGTCCCACGCCGTCAACCCGGCTACCGAACAGTTTTTCGTGATCGGCGCTCAGACCCGCATTCAGCATGACCTGCACCCGTTCACCGCTTTTCATTGCTGCAGGTTGTTCAACGTCATCTTCCGCACGCTGACTCAACTCCATCTCTTCACTGATCAGGCGCTTATATTCATTAACCAGCACCGGCTCTGGGTCGATCAACAACTCACCGCGATAACCATCAACAATCAGCTGACGCTGGTTGAGCAGCGAAGGCTGAATGTCAGCCCCCATAATGGTGGGCACGCCCATAGCTCGCACGAGTATTGCCGCATGAGAGTTTGAAGCGCCGTCACGCACGACCACACCGGCCAGACGCTCCTGCGGAACCTCAGCCAGCAACGTGGCCGTCAGTTCATCCGTCACCAGAATAAAACGCTCCGGCCACTGGGTATTGCCCTGAATGGTGTCATCAAGATGGAACACCAGACGCTGACCGAGGGCACGTAAGTCACTGCCCCGTTCACGCATATAGGTGTCTTGCAGGCTGGCAAACTGCGCGGCAAACTCCTCCACGACTTTTTTGACCGCCCACTCAGCAACTGCGCCTTTATCAATTTCAGAGAAAAGTTCGCGCTTAAGGCGCGCGTCGTTTAGCAGGTGCGAGTAAAGGTCAAAAATAGCGGCACTTTCTTTCTGGGCACTGGCGCTGAAGCGCTTACTGAAGCGGCGGAACTCGGCACCGGCATCTTCCAGCGCACGCGTCAGACGTTCGCGCTCACGCACAGTGTCCAGCGTGGACGCCATGTAGACCTGATCGAGCGAAGGCTGCGTGCTGTCCTGCCAGCCGGTACCAATGGCTACACCTGGAGAAGCGGCCAGTGCCTTAACACGGGTCTGCCGAAAGCGGCCATACAGAACGTTAAGTTGGGCCTGGGAAAGAATGCCCGCCAACTGGTTGGCAAGCGTAACCATGAAAGACTCTTCGCTTTCATCGAATTGCCGGTGTTCACGCTGCTGAATAACCAGCACACCAAGTAGCTGACGTCGGTGAATGATCGGCACACCGAGAAAGGATCGAAAGAGATCTTCTTTTACCTGCGGGATGTATTTGAAGCTGGGGTGACTTTGCGCGTCGGCGAGGTTGATGGGTTCTGCCAGGCGCCCTACCAGCCCGACAATACCTTCGTCGAAAGCCAGCGCAATAGTGCGCCCGCGGGGTTTTTTCAAACCCCGCGTCGCCATCAGGTAATAACAACGACGATCATTGTCAGCGAGATAGACGGAACACACTTCGGTGTCCATCGCCATGCAGGTTTCACTGACCAACACATCCAGCGCATCATTCAGGCTGGACGCCATCGCTACCTTTTCAACAATTTCTCGCAAACGCGTGAGCATTTCTTCGTGACTTAGCCTCTTTTCCGACGATAAGCGGGCGATGTGCGCGGCACGGGAATTTCCTGCATTGGCATCACGGTCATGGAAAACTCTTTCATTACGCGACGATAAACATCACGTTTGAATGACACGACCTGACGCACCGGATACCAGAAACTCACCCAGCGCCAACCATCAAATTCTGGCGTACTGCTGCGCTGCATGTTGATGTCGGCATCATTACACATCAATTGCAGCAGGAACCATTTTTGCTTTTGGCCGATACATACCGGCTTTGTATCCCAACGCACCAAACGTTTTGGCAATTTATAGCGTAACCAGTTGCGGGTCGAAGCCAGAATTCGCACGTCTTTTCTGCCAAGACCCACCTCTTCAAACAGCTCACGGTACATGGCCTGTTCGGGAGTTTCGCCAGGGTTGATGCCCCCTTGCGGAAACTGCCAGGAGTGCTGGCCATATCGTCTGGCCCATAAAACCTGGCCCTGCTTGTCGCAGATTACGATACCAACATTCGGGCGGTAGCCATCATCATCGATCACCGGACTACCTCGATAAGCATAAAATCATAGATGTTCTGATTGTTTCACACTACCAAGAGGCGGTAAACCACTGCTTAGCGCCTATCTTCATCAATAAAAATGGGATAAGTCAGGCCAAATCCCAGAGTTATGAACAGGCAAGGTCAAACTTGTTCGATTTTATTCACTTTTTCTGTGGATAGGTATGTGAAGAACTTCATAGCAAGAGGGGTAAAACTATTTTAAGCTTTTTCCTACCCGCTTTTTGCTTTAAATTTAATTTATTAAATTTCAGTACTTTAAAAGTAATTCACAGCTTCTCCACCGGGTTTGTCAGTGGCTTAACCCACGCGCAGATCCTCAGATGGCGAAAGATCCATCAACGCCGTTTTTATCCACAGATAAATGCACCCTGTTGGCTAATTATGGGGCAAAATGGCAAAATCACCCCGCAGTCAAGCCTGTAAATCGAACCAGTGATCGTCATTGCAGTGGGTTATCCAGAAAATCTGTGGATAAGTAGGGGGAAGATCCTGTTCATTGTCCGCCTCAACTGTGGGTTAACCTTAAATTATTCACCCTTGCTGCGACATACCTCGAAAAAAAAACCGCAATAAATCATGCTATTATTTGTGGTCTTCACGGGTATAACTTTTAATTTCCACCAGCGCCTTACCCGCGTATGAAAATTAACCAATCAATGCGGAACCTGTTGTATGTCGATTCCATTACCGATTACCACCCCCCCTGGTGACGAGCAAGAGTTACTGGCACGCGCGCAATCTCTTGCGGGTTATTCACTGGGTGAGCTAGCTGCGCACGCTTCTCTGGCCATTCCACCCGACTTGAAACGTGAAAAAGGGTGGGTGGGAATGTTGCTGGAAGTCTATCTGGGGGCGATGGCCGGCAGTAAGCCAGAGCAGGATTTCGCCGATATCGGTATCGAACTCAAAACTATCCCCATTGATCGTTCGGGAAAACCGCTGGAAACCACTTTTGTTTGCGTTGCCCCGCTGACAGGCAATAGTGGCGTGACGTGGGAAAGCAGCCATGTTCGTCATAAACTGGCCCGCGTACTGTGGATCCCGGTGGAAGGTGAACGCCAGATCCCTTTGGCAGAAAGAAGGATTGGTGCACCGCTGTTGTGGAGTCCTTCTGCCGAAGAAGAGCAACAGCTGCGCCAGGATTGGGAAGAGTTGATGGATCTCATTGTGCTTGGGAAAGTCGAAACAATCACCGCCCGCCACGGCGAGGTGTTGCAGCTACGCCCGAAAGGTGCGAACAGTAAAGCGCTGACAGAGGCCATCGGCGAATTTGGTCAACCCATCATGACCCTCCCGCGAGGTTTTTATCTCAAAAAGAGTTTTACCCGCCCTCTATTGGCCAGGCATTTTCTCCTTTAATTGATCTTTCTGCTTTTACAGGCATAAAAAACCCTTTTTCACCTAACGTCAGCCGGGAGTTTTGCTACGCTGATAACTGTTTGAACAAGCCCACAATTAAGGAACAGTAATGAAAAAAGGCTTATTGATGATCAGTGCAGCGCTGATCGTAGTTGGTCTGGCCGGTTGCGCCAGCGATTATGTGATTTCAACCAAAGACGGCAACATGATCCTGACGGACGGTAAACCTAAACTGGATAAATCGACCGGTTTGTTGAGTTATACCGATGAACAAGGCAATGAGCGTCAGATCAATAATGACGACGTCAGCCAGGTGATGAAACGTTAAGTCGATGTGCTCAGAAAGGATGCCAGTGGGTAAGTTCACCGCTGGCATTTTTGCTTTTGATTAACGCCTGAATGACCATTTTCTGCCGATCTCAGCTTGCCACTTCCCCCACCCGCATCGCTTGTATATAGTCAGATATCGTCCCTGACGCACAGACAACGTCTTTAAAACAGATAACGTCTTCAATTTAAAATAGACATAAGGTCTGTTGAGGCCCTTTTAACCGGCCTGACATCCTCAAAAAGTAAGGAAGACCGGCAATGCAATATCACCGCATACCCCACAGTTCTTTAGAAGTGAGCTTACTGGGACTTGGCACCATGACATTTGGTGAACAGAACAGCGAAGCCGAAGCCCACCAACAGCTGGATTACGCCGTTGCTGCTGGCATCAATTTGATTGATACGGCAGAAATGTATCCGGTACCGCCGCGTCCTGAAACTCAGGGCCTGACCGAAAGCTATATTGGCAGCTGGCTGAAAGCCCGCGGCAATCGTGAAAAGATCGTACTGGCCAGTAAGGTCTCTGGGCCTTCACGCGGCAACGATAACGCCATCCGTCCGGATCAATATCTGGATCGCAAAAATATCCGCGCCGCGCTGGATGCCAGCCTCAAGCGCCTGAATACGGATTATCTGGATCTCTATCAGCTGCACTGGCCACAACGTCCGGCGAATTTCTTCGGCAAGCTGGGTTATCAGTACACTGACGACAGCTCACCAGTCACTATTTTGGAAACGCTGGAAGCACTGAATGAGCAAGTGCGCGCCGGGAAGATCCGCTATATCGGCGTATCGAATGAGACACCGTGGGGCGTGATGCGCTATCTGCAACTGGCCGAGAAACACGATCTGCCACGCATTGTGTCGATTCAAAACCCGTACAGCTTGCTGAACCGCAGCTTTGAGATTGGTCTGGCGGAGATCAGTCAGCACGAAGGCGTAGAGCTGCTGGCTTACTCAAGTCTGGCTTTCGGTACGCTAAGCGGCAAATACCTCAACGGCGCAAAACCGGCCAATGCGCGTAACACGCTGTTTAGCCGTTTCACCCGTTACTCTTCACCACAGTCTGAAGCTGCTGTCGCTGAGTATGTCGCACTGGCGAAAAAGCACGGTCTGGATCCTTCACAAATGGCCCTGGCCTTTGTACGCCAGCAGCCGTTTGTTGCCAGCACCCTGCTCGGTGCAACAACGTTGGATCAGTTGAAGATCAATATCGACAGCCAGAACCTGACGCTGGATCAGGACGTACTGAATTCGCTGGAAGATATCCACAAGCGCTTCACTATCCCTGCGCCGTGATCACGGCGATTAAGCATTAAAAAGGGCGCTGTGCCGTCAGTTCACTCTGACCCGCACAGCGCCCTTTTTTTATTCCCTTCCTGCACTATCAATGATTTCGGACAATTACTCAGCCGCTTCCAAAACCTATTATCGAGAAACGATCGGTGCACCTCTAACAATGCGGAAGCATTGATCACAGAATAAAAGCATTCATTAATCTCAGATTATTGCGCCTGCTTTTCTGAGATGTTGATTATCTCTGGAAGAGTGAAAATATTATGGATCGGATGACCCCACTGAAACCAGTTCCCTCCCTGATCGCGATTATTATTACACTGATTATCTGGTTTGTTATTCCTGCGCCACAAGAAGTCACGCCCAGCGCATGGCATCTCCTGGCACTGTTTGTCGGCACGATCGCGGCAATTATCGGCAAAGCCCTGCCCATTGGTGCCATTTCCATCATTGCCATAGCGCTGGTCGCGCTCACCGGGGTGACCAATCCCGGCAAACCCACTGCGGCGCTCAATGACGCGTTAAGCGGTTTTTCAAATAATCTTATCTGGCTGATTGGTATTTCCATCATGCTGTCGCAAAGCCTGAATAAAACCGGACTGGGCGCGCGTATCGGTTACTACTTTATTTCACTGGTGGGTAAAAGTACTTTGGGTATCGCCTATGCGCTGGCGATTGCCGAAACCCTGCTGGCACCGGTCACCCCCAGTAATACCGCCCGAGGTGGCGGGATTATTCACCCGATTATGCGCTCGATTTCCGACAGCTTTAATTCAAAACCCGAGCCTGGATCGACTGAGAGAATTGGCCGTTATTTAGCCCTGGTGAATTACAATATCAACCCCATTACTTCCGCGATGTTTATTACCGCCACGGCACCGAATCCTCTGATTGTTAATCTGATCATGAAAGAAACCGGTTCTGCCTTTGAGCTGACTTGGGGAATGTGGGCCATAGCGGCACTGCTACCCGCACTGGTGTCGCTGATTGTCATTCCGCTGGTGATCTACTGGCTTTATCCGCCGCAAATCAAACAAACGCCCAATGCCCAGGTGTTTGCCAAAGAGAAAATGCACGAACTCGGTCCCATTTCTCTGCCAGAGAAAATCACCCTGACTGCATTCGGTTTGCTGTTGTTGCTGTGGGCAGGTGTTCCCGCTTTCCTTTTGGGGCCTGCATGGGCAGTGGATCCAACCACAGCGGCGTTTATAGGACTTTCCATCCTGCTGATAACCGGTGTATTAAGCTGGGAGGATCTGCTCAAAAATAAAGGCGCGTGGGATACGATCGTCTGGTTCGCTGCGCTGGTCATGATGGCGACCTTCCTCGGTAAACTTGGCTTGATCAGCTGGCTGTCACAGAGTGTCGGTGGCGCGATTGATCACTTAGGCATCGGTTGGGTTGGCGGGACTATTTTGCTGGTGTTGGTCTACGTCTACTCGCACTATTTTTTTGCCAGCACCACCGCGCATATTACCGCGATGTTTGCAGCATTCTTCACCGCCGGTATGGCACTCGGCGCGCCCCCGGCACTGTTAGCTTTAATCCTGGCCTTCTCTTCCTCACTGATGATGTCCCTGACCCATTACGGTACGGGGACTGCGCCGATCATCTTCGGGTCGGGCTACGTCACGCTGGGTGAATGGTGGAAAACCGGCTTTATCCTGAGCGTGATAAACCTGATTATCTGGATCCTGGTCGGGGGAGTGTGGTGGAAGTGGCTGGGCTACTGGTAAACCTGACCGAGCTTGCCAGGTTAAAATACAACAACCCCCGATTAACCGGGGTTGTTGTTAGTGGGAAAGCGGTAAGTTATTTGCGGCGTTTCTGCACGACCTGCCACACCCAAAGCACCGTAATGGCCAGCGCAAAGACCACACCGAAGCCGATACCAATACCGATGACCGGCACCCCTATCATCACCACCAGCGAGTACAGGCCAAGCATCAACAGCATGGCCGTATTCTCGCCCAGGTTCTGTACGGCAATCGCATTACCCGCACCGACCGACTCTTTACCGCGATGCTGCAACAGGGCATTGAGCGGCACCACGAAGAATCCGCCCAGTACCCCCACAATCACCAGCAGCGCATAGCTGTTCATCATGTTGGTTTGCACCGCAAAGATAACCACCGCCACGCCAATCGCCACGCCCGCAGGCAGACAACGCTTAACGGTGTTGAGGGTGATCAGTTTGGCTGCCGCAGCGGCACCAACCACGATACCCACCGCAACCATGGCATTGAGCAGGGTCGGGGTTTTGTTATCGGTAATACCGAGCGCCACAGGCACCCACAGCACCAATAGGAAACGCAGCGTCACGCCCGCGCCCCAGAACAGGCTGGTCCCCACCAGAGAGAAACGGGTTTCGCCATCGTTCCACAAAATACGGCAGGCGTGGAAGAAGGTGCCGGTCATCG
This sequence comes from uncultured Enterobacterales bacterium, assembly GCA_946478305.1. GTDB lineage: Bacteria > Pseudomonadota > Gammaproteobacteria > Enterobacterales > Enterobacteriaceae > Ewingella. The sequence goes on along the minus strand of CAMLBO010000047.1, from coordinate 24,649 downwards.
CTTTCGGATTCCATGACTGCCCCGGCCGCGCCGCCGTAAGCTTGGGAATAAACCCATTCGACACCACCGCTGCCGCGTAGGCCAGCACACAGATGCCGAGTGCGGCCAGAATACTCCAGTCCGCCAGCGCGCCGCCCGCCACCGAGCCCAGTAAGATAGCGGCGATGGTTGAGGCTTCCATCAAACCGTTGGCTTTTACCAACTGTTCGCCTTCGGTGATTTCACCGAGGATACCGTATTTAGCCGGTGAGTAAGCCGCCGCGCCAATTCCGACCAGGGTATAACCGAGGAAAGGATTCAGACCGGCGCAAATCACAGCGGCACCGACCAGTTTGAGAATATTGGCAAACATCATTACCCGGCCCTTGGCAAAGCTGTCAGCGAACTGGCCGACAAAGGGCGCGAGAATAATGTAGGTCGCGACGAAAGCCATTTGCAGAATAGGCTGGCTCCAGTCGGGGTAAAGCTGCTGTTTAATCAATGCCAGTGCGGCAAACAGCAGGGCGTTATCACCGAACGCAGACAGAAACTGTGCGGCGATCACCGCCGTCATACTGCGGGACATCAGCGGGGATTTTGCAGCTAAGGGCTGACTCATGCCTCTTTCTCCGGTTTTTCTGCCATCTCGCGCAGGGTGACAAAATCAGGTTTGCCACTGCCCAGTAATGGCAGCGCTTTCACCACGCGGATATCGCGCGGTACGGTCAGTTCTGGCAGTCCGAGGTCGCGGGCGGCTTTCGACAACGCGTCGCGGCGCAGTTCGCCGTCGGTGGTAAACAGCACCAATGCTTCGCCTTTGCTGCTGTCGCTGCGCGAAGTCGCCGCATGTTGAGCATCAGGCGAGGCTTTCAGCGCCAGTTGCTCAACGCTTTCCAGCGACACCATTTCACCGGCCAGTTTAGCGAAGCGCTTCACGCGGCCTTTAATGGCGCAAAATCCCTGCTCATCAAGGGTGACGATATCGCCGGTGTCATACCAACCGGCCTGCATTTCCCCTTCAGCATTTTCAGCCTGAGGGACTTCCAGCACGCCTGGGTTTTCAACCCGCAGATAACCTTTCATGATATTCGGACCGCGCAGTTGTAAGCGCCCGCCCTCTTCAATCCCTGGTACCTTAATCAGGCGCGATTCCATGCCCGGCATGATGCGGCCAACAGTATTGATTTTGGTCGCCATCGGCACATTGATAGACACCACCGGGGCGCACTCCGTCACGCCATAACCTTCCAGAATACGGATGCCGAATTTGTCCTGCCAGATCTGTTTGGTGCTTTCAGACAGCTTCTCGGCCCCGGCAACCACGTAACGCAGGCGTGCGAAATCATACGGGTGGGCAAAGCGCGCGTAATTTCCAAGGAAGGTCGAGGTGCCAAACAGAACGGTGCAGTTCTGGTCATAGACCAACTCCGGTACGATGCGGTAATGCAGCGGGCTTGGGTAGAGAAACACCCGCGCACCGGTGATGAGCGGCGTCAACAGGCCCACCGTCAGGCCGAAAGCGTGGAACAGCGGCAGAGAGGACATAAAGCGGTCGCGCGGCGTGAAGTCCGCGATGGTGCGGATCTGCTCAACGTTCGCCAGCAGGCTGGCATGAGAGTGCACCACGCCTTTTGGGTTGCCTTCAGAGCCTGAAGTGAACAGCACCAGCGCCACGTCGTCGGCTTTTTGCGGCAGCATTGCCCGGCGCGGGAAGATCAGATGGAACAGGATCCACAACTTATCTTCGGTAGTCACGGTGTCTTTCAGATCTTCCAGATAAACCCATTTCGCTTCCCGCACATTTTCCGGCAGATGCGTGAGTTTCCCCTTCTCCAGAAACTGACGTGAGGTGATGATCGTTTCAATCTGCGCAGCTTTCATCGCGCTTTTGATGCCTTTCGCACCGGCGGTATAGTTGAGCAGCGCAGGAATACGGTTGCGCATGGAGGCGCCAAATAGTGCCGCCGCCATGATCGTGGCGTTCGGCAGCAGCATGCCGACGTGTTCACCTTCTTGAGTAAAACGTTGCAGAATGCGGCTGACGCCGAGAGATTTTTTCAGCAGTCCCTGATAGCTGTCTTCTTTGAAAGCAATATCTGCAATGCAGGGTTTGCGCCGACCATAGCGGGTCTGCGCGGAGAGCAAGGCCTGATAAAGGGTTTCCGGCTCGCGGGTGTTCATCCGCGCATCCATCATGATGTCATGCAGTTTCTGCCCGGCCAATACACGGCGCTCACGCGCACGCGGTGCATCCGGCATCGGCACCTGTTGCGGCGGCAAAATATTGATGGTGATTTTCGGGAACCAGCGGATTTTAAAGCTGCCGAACAGGCGACCAAACGGCGTGTACTCAGCGCCGTCAATACGCACCGGAATGACCGTCGCCTGAGACTTCGCCGCCACAAAGGCTGCGCCGTCGTAAATTTTCATCAGAGAGCCGGTAACGGTAATACGCCCCTCAGGGAATACCACCACAGGACGGCCTTTTTCGACCTCACGCACCAGGCGTTTGATCGCCATCGGTTTAGTAGGATCCAGTGGTACGAAATCCACATAGGGTTTCAGCCACTGCATATACCAGCTTTCGGTGATGCTGGAATAAACCGCGAATACCGGTTTGACCGGCAGGAACAACACCAGCAGGATGCCATCGATAAACGAGACATGGTTAGGTGTTATCAATAACTTAGGATAGTTAAAGCTGGCGTTAGCCGGCGTCACCGTCACACGAAATGCCAAGCGGAACAACAGCCGGAAAAACCAAAATAAAAAGTTGTACATCAGAGCCATCTCCTTATGAACCATCCCGGAATTTGGACGAAAAAGGTTATAGAAACAGCATACTACAGCAGGGAGGATTTTGACGACGGCCAGGGGACAGTTTAGGAAAATGCGGGATACAAAACCGGAGAAACACGAATTTTAGGCAAAAAAAACCTACGCATCCGCGTAGGTTGGTGCAAATCTAATCGGTATCAACGTACAGAGCACGTTGATGATTCACCAATCAATACCTCTGGGACGTTTAATCTAGCTGCTTTGACTAATGTGCAGCCAGCAGCCAATCGCAACATATTCCCGCAAAGTGTAACCAGTGGTGAAAAACTGCCTGAGTTCACACATTCATGAAACATCAGGCAGTTACCCGATAAAATTTGATGGGGTCACGGCGTCAAGAATGCAGCGCAACCTCCACTAAGCAACTCATGGCGTTCGGCCCTTGGGTCAACGGTGAGGTGCCGATATCCAGCGTCAGTACGTTAGGGTTACCCGCCTGCTCTGTCTCTTTCCATTGGCCGCCAAAGCCCGGATCAAACCAGGCACCGGTTGCCATCAGCACCACGCCACGGGTAATGCCGTCGTTAAGCGATACGCCTGCCAGACAGCTGCCACGATCGTTGGACACTTTAACCAGCGCGCCATTTTGCAGCCCACGCCCTGCGGCATCCTCCGGGTGCATCATCAACGTTTCTTTACCCGCCGTTTTGTTCGACTGCGCGAGGGGTGACTGGTCCAGTTGGCTGTGCAAACGATCTTTCGGCTGAATGGAGATCAGATGCAACGGCCACTGTTTGGCCGTGTCAGAACCCAGCCACTCCACCGGTGGTTTCCATTCAGGATGACCGGCGAAATCGTGGTAACCGTAACTGGCGATCTTCTCGCAGAACAGCTCGATTTTGCCGCTTTGCGTACCCAGCGGGTTAGCACGCGGGCTCTTGCGGAACTCCTCAAAGAAGACGAAATCTTTCTGCGGCATCGGTAATTCAACAAAACCGCGCTCCCAGAAGCGTTCAAATTCCGGCCATTCCACACCGGTACCGTTTTGCGCTTCGCCGCATTTTTGATAGATATGGCGCAGCCAGGCATCTTCGTCGCGGCCCTGAGTAAATTGTTCACGGTAGCCCAGACGCTCAGCCAGATCGGCAAAAATGTCGAAGTCATTACGCGCCTGATGCTGCGGCGCAATGGCCTGATGCATCGCCAGCACGAAGCGGTCGCGGGAAGAACCGCCGATGTCGTTGCGTTCAAGCGTGGTCGTGGCCGGTAACACGATGTCGGCCATTTTGGCAGCCGGGGTCCAGACATTGTCCTGCACAATAATTGTGTCCGGCTTCTGCCAACCCTCCACCAGCCGGTTAAGCTGCTGATGATGATGGAACGGGTTACCGCCAGACCAGTGCACCAGATGGATATCGGGATAACTCAGCGTTTCGCCCTGAAACTCATAGGGCTGGCCGGGGTTGAGCAACATGTCGCTGATGCGTGCGACCGGGATCGACAGCCCAGACGGGTTCGGCCCCGCGCTTACTGCCGGTCCCGGGGTGTCAAAACGCGGGTTGCCGACGCTGTTCATTGAACCATGCCCAAAGGAGAAACCGCCCCCCGGCAGACCGACTTGTCCAAGCATCGCCGAAAGCGCAATCATCATCCAGTACGGCTGTTCACCGCGATGGGCACGCTGTACTGAATAAGAGCAGGTGATGAAACTGCGCACGCCAATCAGCTGCTGCGCCAGCCGGGCAATGCGCTCCGCCGGAATGCCCGTAATATCGCTCGCCCACTCAGGCGTTTTCGCCACGCCGTCGGTTTTACCCTGTAAATAGGCCGCCAGTTGCGGATATCCTACACAGTGGCTGGCGAGGAAGGCATCGTCCTGCGCGCCCTGCTGCTGAATTTCGAAGGCAATCGCCATCATCAAGGCGGCGTCGGTATTCGGGCGGATAGGGATCCACTCCGCATTCAGGAAGGCCGGGCAATCATCACGCATCGGGCTGATGTTAATCACCGGCGTGCCTTTTTTCGCCAACTGCTCAAGCGCCGGTTTCAGCGTGTGTTCCACGGCACCGCCGGACGCCACCTGAGCATTTTTCAATGCCAAACCACCAAAGGCCAACAGGATCTCCGCATTGTCCACCACGCTAGGCCACGAGGTGACGCGCCCGGTCATCGGCGTAAAGGTGCCAATCACATAGGGCAGAAAGAACTGCGCCGAGCCCCAGCTGTAGTTGCCCTGCTGATCCACCCCACCACCGCCGGTGAAATAAAAACGCCTCACCAGGGATCGCGCATGGTGCAGGCGACCGGCGGAGGACCAGCCGTATGAGCCGTTGAAAATACCCGAGGCGCCGTAGCGGTCACGCACGCGTTTGTTCTCTTCCGCCACCAGATCCAGCGCCAGATCCCAGTCAACTTCGACGAACTCTTCTTTACCGCGCAGCGTGCGGTCACTGTTTTCACGTTTTTGCAGCCATAAACGGCGTACCGCCGGTTTGCGGATACGTTTGTCGGAGTAAACCAGCGGGACGATAGAATCGAGCAACGGCGAAGGATCGGCATCCGCAGAATAAGGCTCGCAGCGGATCAGTCGCCCGTCTTCAACCACGGCGGTATAGGCTCCCCAGTGAGCCAGTTGCGGATAGCGTTTGATTGTCATGTTGTTCTCAGATGGGATTATTATTATCGGCAAGTGAATAGGGTTAAAAATAGCATTGCGGGTGGCGGGAACTCAAAGCACAAATATCGATAATCGGGAAGGTTGGCAGGTAAAACTCCCCTCAATCGGGGTTTACCTGCCAGCGAGCAATCCACAAAACATTGCCTTGCATCACAAAGTTGCGATCTCCATCCCTTGCTCCACCGCGCTTTTTCCGCAAAACTGATAGTGTAAACGCTTACCCTCACACAAATTTCGGACGTGTAATGGCTACCATCAAAGATGTTGCAAAACTGGCGGGTGTTTCCGTCGCGACAGTTTCACGCGTAATAAACCACTCCCCTAAGGCCAGCGACAGCTCGCGTGAAGCGGTGCAGAGCGCCATGCAACATCTGCAATATCACCCGAATGCCAATGCGCGTGCGCTGGCACAGCAATCGACCGAAACCCTTGGCCTGATTGTCGCCGATGTGTCTGATCCTTTCTTTGGTGCCATGGTAAAAGCAGTGGAACAGGTGGCCTATGCCACAGGTAATTTTCTGCTGATCGGCAACGGCTATCATAATGTCGATAAAGAACGGCAGGCGATTGAACAACTGATCCGTCACCGCTGCGCGGCACTGGTGGTTCACGCCAAAATGCTGTCAGATGACGAACTGCAAAGCCTGATGAAACAGATCCCCGGCATGGTGCTGATTAACCGTACCCTACCCGATTTTGAACAGCGCTGTGTGGCGCTGGATGACCGCCACGGCGCCTGGCTGGCGACACGTCATCTGATTCAGAGCGGACACCAGCGTATTGCTATTTTATGTTCAAACCACGGTATTTCCGATGCCACCGATCGTTTGCAGGGCTATCTGGACGCACTGAAAGAGCACAACATTCCGGTGGATGACAAACTGATTGCCTATGGCGAACCGGATGAGATCGGCGGCGAGCAGGCGATGGCGGATTTACTGGGGCTGGGGCGCAGCTTCACGGCGGTCACCTGCTACAACGACTCCATGGCCGCCGGTGCGCTGTCGGTACTGAGTGACAACAGCATTGAGGTACCAGGGGAAATTTCACTGATTGGTTTTGATGATGTGCTGATTTCCCGCTATCTGCGCCCGCGTCTGACCACGGTGCGCTATCCGGTGGTGGCGATGGCCAATCAGGCGGCGCAGTTGGCTCTCGCCTTAGCCAAAGGGCAGCCGCTGCCGGAAACCACCCACATGTTCAGCCCGACGTTAGTGCGCCGCCACTCGGTGAGCGGCCCGGCGGTGTAGGCAGATTTCCCTTCGTTACACCAACTTGCCCTGAAAAATGGGCACCGACTCAAACAGATACCCATCGAACTCCGGCGCATCCACGTCGGAGAGTTCCATCAGGGTATTTTTGACGTTTTCCATATGCTGCCACATGGCCTGATATGAGCCCATGACATCGCGGCGTCGCAGTGCGGCCAGAATATTCTGGTGGTCCGCCAACCACTTCAGCCGGTAACCCCGGGTGGCGATATGGCTATGTAACTGCTTCCACAGCGGGCTGGAATCCCGGTGCAGCCAGATGTTTTTAACTGAATCGAGCAGCATCTGATTTTGCGTCGCACCGGCGATCAGCAGGTGGAACAGGCGGTCGTTATCACCACTTTCGTCGTTAGCCACAATGGCACTCTGCTCCTGCTCCAGCGTACGGCGCAGGTTTTCGATATCGTTTTTGGTCGCCATCTTGGCGGCAAACGCGGCAATGTTGCTCTCGAGCAGTTGCCGCGCCTGTAAAATCTCAAAAGGTCCAATCTGGCCCTGATAGAGCAGGTCGTCCTGTCCCTCTTCTGCCGAAGGAATACGGATCACATACACGCCGGAACCCTGGCGGATATCCACCGTTCCTTCCAGCTCCAGCATCAGCAAGGCTTCGCGCACAATGGTGCGGCTGACGCCGTAGGTTTCAGCCATGTTTCGTTCAGGCGGCAAACGCGTGCCAATAGCAAAATGCCCCTGCTGGATTTTCTCCCGCAGGTCATGACCTATTTCCTGATACTGCTTACGTTCCTGCGAAACCGCGCCCTTTTCCACACTTCCACCCTAATGCCCCGAACCATGAATAGGATCCGGCATACCTGATTGGCATACCGGATTTTTAGCCGCGCCTAGTGTAGCAAACTCAGTGCCTGATCCAGTACTTTCGCACCGTTCAAAGTGCCATAAGCCACCGAATCTATGATGGCGATCGGGATGTTGTAGCGATCTGTCAGTTTTTTATTCTCGGTCAGCTTGAAGCGCACCTGCGGGCCAAGCAGCACCACCACCACATCCTGCGCATATTGTTCCAGTTCATCGCGCAGATCCTGCTCGGGAATGGCGTAGATTTGGTATTCCAGACCGCGCGCCGCGACCTCTTTTTCCATTTTTGTGACCACCAGCGAAGTGGACATACCTGCTGAACAGGCCAGTACGATACGTTTCATGCAATTCCCTCGATTATTTATCTTCGTCGTCCAGCGTTAATGAAAGCACGCCGGATTCGCTCAGTGATTTAAACCAGTGCGATGACTTTTTCTGATGGCGGTTACGGTTATCGTCGAGATCGATTTCGATCAGGCCATAGCGGTTTTTAAACGCATTCATGGGTGAAACGTTGTCAGTAAAGGCCCACAGCATATAGCCGCCGCAGTTCGCCCCCTCTTCGCGGGCTTTCAGCGCCCAATAAAGATGTTCGGCAACAAATTCAATGCGGTAATCGTCCTGGATTTCGCCGCTGGCGGCATCGCGGAAGCGCCCTTCGTTTTCAATGCCCATCCCGTTTTCGGCAATAAACCACGGAATATTGCCGTACTCGGTTTTTATGCGCATCGCCATGTCATAGACAATTTTGGGGTAGATTTCCCAGCCGCGCGACGTGTTCATCCGCCGGCCCGGCAGTTCAAAATGTTCATAATAGAAAGCCGGGTGGAAGGGCGTCTCTTTATTCCATCCACGGCTCGGGGCTTTCACGCGGTGCGGGTAATAAAGATTGATCCCCACTTCATCAACGGTGTTATTTCGGATCACCGCCAGTTCCTGCTCTGAATAATCGAAATGCACGTCGTGCTTTTGCAATAGATCCAGCAACTCCTGCGGATACTCCCCTTTGATCATCGGGTCTAAAAAGACGCGGTTATAAAAGAGATCGTACAAATGCGCCGCCTGCCGGTCATGCGGCGCTGAGGAACGGGCATAGGTGACTTCAGGGTTGAGGATCACACCGATGCTGCCGTGGCTGTCATACCCTCGGCGGCGGAACAGTTCGACCACTTTGGCGGTTGCCAGCACTTTATGGTGATTCCACTGCATCCATTTGCCGGTGTTCTGCTCGAACGGCCAGCGGATCGCGTCCAGATAAACCCGTGTCTGCACTACCACCGGCTCGTTAAATGTAAACCAGCGGCTGACTTTGCCCGCAAAGCGCGCAAACACTTTCTCGGCATAAAGCACGAACAGTTCGACCACTTTCTTCGAACTCCAGCCGTCATATTTTTCTATCAGATACGCCGGTAATTCATAGTGCTCAAGGCAGAGCATCGGCTCGATGCCCTGACGTTTCATCTCATCGAGATAGCTGTCGATGTAGGCAGCGTACTCTTCATCCACCCTGCCCAACTCGTAATCGGTAAAGAAACGCGACCAGTTAATCGAGGTGCGGTAATGCGTCAGGCCGCTGGCCTTCATCAGCGCCACGTCCTCTTTATAACGGTGGTAAAAATCAGTGGCTTTCGCCGGACCATAGCCGTTGTGCCAGACGTGGCGGTGATTTTTGTACCACAGGTCGAGATACGAATCTTGACCGGACTTTTTCCCGCTCCAGCCTTCGGTTTGCCAGGCAGAGGCTGCCGCGCCAAGGATAAAGCCGTCCGGTATAGCAATAGAAACCTTACTCATCACTTGCCTCTTATTGTTTCTGATTCATTACGTTATGCGGTGCGCTGAGCGCTGGCAGTCTGTTGCTGTTGCATGGCCTGCTGCTGGGCCAACTCCGCACGACGCGACGCCACTTTCACAAACGGCAGGTAAATCAGCACGGACACCACGATGCAGCCAAGCTGGGTGATCACTGCGCCCATCGACCCCGCGGTGGAGAGCCAGGCATTGATGATCGGCGGCGTGGTCCAGGGCACCATCACCACCGCGCGCCCGGCGAAACCGAGGCTGGTCGCGAAATAGCCGATGGTGCCGGTGATAAGCGGTGTGACGATGAAGGGAATGGCCAGAATGGGGTTGAGCATGATCGGCATGCCGAAAATCACCGGCTCATTGATGTTAAAAAAGCTCGGCCCCATCGACAGTTTGGCGATCTCTTTCATCTCTTTGCGGCGGCTGGCAATCAGTACCGCCAATAGCAGGCCGATAGTGCAACCGGAACCGCCGATGCTCATATATACATCCCAGAACGGCATGGTGATGATATTCGGCACCTCTTTGCCCTGCTCGAACGCCGTCATGTTGACCATGATCGCGCCTAATAGCAGCGGTTCGCGGATAGGTTTGATCATCTGATTGCCGTGGATCCCGATCACCCAGAACAGCTGGGCGACAAACATTAGCAACAAGATCCCCGGCAGGCTTTGCATCACGGACTCAAGTGGACGTTGGATCACCTGATACACCGCATCGTACAAATACATGCCGGTGACACGATGGAAAACAAAGCCGAAGGTAGCGATGATCACCACGGTAATGATGGCGGGGATCAGGGCGGAGAAAGAGGCCGAAACGTTTGGCGGTACACTTTCCGGCATTTTAATGCGCAGGCGGTTAACCTTTTCCAGCGCGGAATAGATCTCCACCGACAAAATGGCAATAAACATACCGAGGAACAGACTTTTGGTATCAGAGAACTGTTTCGCCAGAACGTCTTTGACTTCCTGCATCTGGCCGTTGACCATCATATCGACGGTGGTCGGCGTGACGGCAATAAAACAGATCACGGCCAGCAGGCCCGGAAATAACGAACGCGACCCGTTAATTTTGCCGAGTTCAATACCAATTAAAAATACCGCACCGATGGTCAGAAAACTCAGCGTGGCATAATTAATGCTGCTCATAATCGGCTTAAGCGTCGCAAGCCAGGAGAACATCTCGAAATGCGCCAGGCCATTTTTCGGGTCCATTACCATATTGGAGATCAATACCGAAAATGCCCCGACAATAATCACGGGCATTAACGTAATAAACGCCGCCTTAATGGCCATAATATAACGCAGGCTATTAAACGAATTGGCAACCCCCCCGAGAGAGTCAATTAAGCGATCCTGTAAAGCCATAACACCACCTCTACTCTTCTTATGCGTCGTTAAACTGTTGGGTGTTTATTTCGCGCAGAAGGCAGTGTGAATACCCGGTGCAGAGGTGCCAGAAAAATTTCTGTCGCGAAATAGATCAGATTCCGGTTCTGAGGTCTTCCTGTTTATCCAGTGCGTACAGCGCCATCGCAATTTGGTATGCCAAAAAATAGCTTATTGACGGTTAATTTCTGTGATCCTGTTCTCACATGTGAATATTGGAATTCCAATATGATGAATTACCCTCATTCTGGTATACCAATTGGAGTTAACGATGGAATTCGACCTCGAGCAGACCGTCATGGAGTTATTGATCAACGCAGGGGAAGCACGATCCCACGCCATGATGGCGATTCAGAGCGCCCGTAAACAACAGTGGGAGGAAGCCGATGCCATGCTTCAAGCCTCGGACGAGGCGGCCCGCAAGGCGCACAAGGTGCAGACGCAGTTGATCGGCATGGATGAGGGCACCGGTAAGATCCCGGTTAACCTGATCATGGCGCACTCACAGGATCATCTGATGACCGCCATGCTGTGCCGGGATCTGGCCGGAGAGATTGTCCTGCTACGCCGCGAGATGTTTGCGCAAAAAGAGCCGGCGAACTGACGGTTTCACCCCCTTCCCTGCCGCCGAGCTGTGATAAAGTTAAGTTTAATTAGCCGGATGCGGGGAGGAGACCAATGGTAACCATGTTAGATGTTTCGCTGCGCGCGGGGGTCTCAAAAGCGACGGTATCGAGGGTGCTTAACGGCACCGGGCAGGTCAAGCAGAGCACGCGTGATGCGGTTTTTCGCGCCATGGACGAACTTGGCTACCGGCCCAATTTTCTGGCGCAATCGCTGGCCACCAACAGTTCGCACAGCCTCGGGCTGGTTATCTCCAATTTCGATGGCCCCTATTTTGGCCGCTTGCTGCGTCAGGCGGCGAAACTGGCAGAGAGTAGCGGTAAACACCTGATTGTCACCGACGGCCACGATACACCGGAAGATGAATTGCAGGCCGTGCATCTGCTGGCCGATCGGCGCTGCGATGCCATTATTCTCTATACCCGTTTTATGTCCGACAGCCAGCTGATGGAATTGCTGGGCACGCTTTCTACTCCACTGATGGTTGTTAACCGTGCGTTGCCAGACGCGCCTGAGCGCTGCGTTTACTTTGAGCAGCAGCAGTCGGCCTTTGAAGCGACCGAGTTTCTGATCAAACAGGGCCATCACCATATCGCCTGTATTACCGGTCCGATGCGCACGCCGACCGCTCAGGCCAGGCTGGCGGGTTATAAAGCCGCGCTGGCACATCATCACTTGCCGTTTGAACCCTTACGCGTGGCTCACGGCGACAGCAGCGTGCCGAGCGGATACCGTGGTTGTAAAACCCTGCTGGAAAGTGGCGTGAGCTTCAGTGCGCTCTTTTGTTGTAATGACGATATGGCGATAGGGGCGATGAAGGCGCTGCACCAGGCGGGAATTCGCCTGCCGCAGGACCTTTCACTGTTTGGATTTGACGATGAGCCGAGCGTGGCGTATTTGCATCCGGCACTCTCGACTGTCTATCTGCCGATTGATGCCATGATAGCCGCTGCCATTGCGCAGGCGCTGCGGCTGATTGAAGGCAAACCGCTGTCGCCGATTGTGCCATTTACCGGCGAATTGAAATTACGGGAATCGGTATTACCGGGGCCCTTCGCCAAATACCGACAGGAGAGCGGCCCCCAACCTGAATCAGATCAGTTCCAGCGCCAGTAACTCTTCGATAGTCTGACGGCGGCGGATCAGGCGCGGCACGCCGTTTTCAAACAGCACTTCCGGCAGCAGCGGACGACTGTTGTAGTTCGATGACATCGATGCGCCATATGCGCCGGTATCATGGAACACCAGATAATCACCGATCTGCACCGGCGGCAGCGGGAACGTCTCAATGCCCCCTCCCGCTTCCTGCGTAAATACGTCACCAGATTCACATAACGGACCAGCAATCACTGAGTCGGTCAGCGGTTGTCCACTGAGATCCCGGCCATCGGCTGGCAGCAGCGAGATGTGATGATAGCTGCCGTACATGGCCGGGCGCATCAGGTCGTTGAAACCTGCGTCGCACAATACAAAGTGGCGGCTGCCCATATTTTTTGCAGCCCGTACCTGCGCGACCAGCACACCGGACTCGGCGACCAGGAAACGGCCCGGTTCAATTTCCAGATGCACCGCGTGCCCTAGATGTGCGGCGATCTGCTCACGTGCACGGTTCCATAATCCGTAATAGTGCTCGGTATTGATAGCCTCTTCGCCGACATGGTAGGGAATCGACAAACCACCGCCGGCAGAAATCGCGTCAATATCATGGCCGGTTTCAATCACCTGATGCACCATGGCATCGCATACCTGTTCAAGGTGCGCATAATCCACCCCGGAACCGATATGCATATGAATGCCCACCAGTTTCAGGTCATAACGCGCAATCTCAGCCAGGGCTGCAGGTAAATCGGCATACCAGATGCCGTGTTTGCTGTTTTCTCCGCCAGTGTTGGTTTTCTGACTGTGGCCGTGACCAAAGCCTGGATTGACTCGCAGCCATACCGGATGCCCGGCCTTCTGGCGACCAATCTGCCCCAGCATATCAATTGACCCGGCGTTAACCGGAATATCCAGTTGCGTCACGCGGTCCAGCGTCGGCTGGTCAAGCACGTCAGCGGTGAAGACGATCTCACTGGCTTCGCGGCCCGGTACAAAACCAGCCAGCAGCGCACGTTCAATCTCGCCAAGCGAAACGGAATCGACCTTCACGCCCTGTTCACGCATCAGGCGCAAAATATGAATATTCGAGCAGGCTTTCTGCGCAAAACGAATCACATCGAACTGGCGCAACTGGGCAATACGCTCGCAGATGATCTGCGCGTCATAGGCCCAGACCGGGCAGCCATATTGCTGCGTCAGTGCCAGAAGATTGGCGGCGTTCAGCGCGGTAGAAGTGTCGTTTAAGGCGCGTGGCATAAAGAGTCCTGAGATCGGCTAAGAGGAAGTTAACCTGAGTATCGCCGATCCCTTCCCTGCGGGAAAATATCTGTTTTGCACCAGTCTATTCATTTATGATATGGAAATCGCCATCCGTCACCACGCTGCGGAGCCTTCCATGCCAGCCATTTCCCTACGCCATATCGAAATTTTTCACGCCGTGATGACCACCGGTAACCTGACTGAGGCGGCCGCGCTGCTCAATACCTCACAGCCGACGATCAGCCGTGAACTGGCACGCTGCGAAAAATTGCTGAATTTACAGCTATTTGAACGCCTGCGCGGCCGCCTGTTCCCAACGGTTCAGGGCCTGAGGCTGTTCGAAGAAGTGCAGCGCTCCTACTACGGGCTGGACCGCATCGTCAGCGCCGCAGAAGGCATCCGTCAGTTTGAGCAGGCACAGCTCTCCATCGTCTGCCTGCCGGTGTTCAGCCAGTCTTTGCTGCCTGCGGTGTGTAAACCCTTTCTCGATCGCTACCCGGACGTCAGTTTCAATATTGTGCCGCAGGAGTCACCGCTGCTGGAAGAGTGGCTGTCGGCGCAACGCCACGATCTCGGGCTGACTGAAAATACCCACACGCCCGCCGGTACAGAACGCCAGGCGCTGCTGACCCTCAACGAAGTGTGTGTGCTGCCCGCGGGACATGAACTGGCGGCGAAAAAATGCCTCACGCCGCAGGACTTTGCTGGCCACAATTTCATCAGTCTGTCAGCCACCGACAGTTATCGCCAGCTGCTGGATACCTTGTTCAACGAGCATCAGGTGAACCGCCGTCTGGTGATGGAGACCCACAGCGCCGCGTCCGTGTGCAGTATGGTGTGTGAAGGCGTCGGCGTGTCGGTCGTCAATCCCCTGACTACGCTGGACTACGCGGAACGCGGTGCTAACCGCATGGTCATTCGTGAATTCAGTGTACCAGTGCCCTTCACCGTCAGCCTGATCCGCCCGCTGCATCGCCCTGCTTCGGCGCTGGTTACTACCTTCATCGAACATTGCCACCAGCAGGCAGAACGGTTTGCCGAACGCCTCAAGGCTGCCCTCAATCAGTGATCTTGTAAATGATAATCATTATCCATAACATGCGGACATCATCCCGCTATGGAAAATGAGCATCACCATGAACACGTTTTTACTGCTGGCTATTCTGGCACTGACCGCCTGCTCCACCACACCTCAAAAGATGCCCGCCCCGGTGACGCCACCGGGAGGCACCATTACCGATTTACGTACGGGAAAAATGCTATCGCCGTCTCAGCTGATCAGTTATCTGGCCGATGAGCCACGAGTGATTATCGGGGAAAAGCACGACAACCCGTACCATCATCAAATTGAAAACTGGCTGGTGCAAAGTCTGCCACTGCTGCGCCCACAGGGCAGCGTGCTGATGGAAATGCTCACACCAGCCCAGCAGCCGCAGGTGGATAAAGTCAAAGCCTGGCTGCAAACCAACTCTGATGCCCAATCAACGCAGGTAGCAGAAAAACTCAACTGGCAGAAGGGCTGGGACTGGTCGATGTACAGCGACGTGGTGATGGCGGCGATAAAAGCACCTTACCCGCTGCTTTCCGCCAATCTGGACCGCAGCGAAATCATGGCGTTCTATCAGAAGCCGATCTTCCCGGCCGGTAAAAACAGTTCAGATGCCAAGGTGAAGGACGCGATTGCTGCGACCATCCGTACTTCGCACCAGCAAAATATCGAACCGGCACAGCTCAATGCGATGCTGGCAATCCAGCAGCAACGCGACCGAAGAATGGCACAGCGCCTGCTGGTCGCGCCGCAGCCTGCCCTGTTGATTGCCGGGGGATATCATGCGGCGAAAAGTCTCGGGGTGCCGCTGCACGTAAAAGATCTCGATCATGCCGCGAAAATAACCGTGTTGATACTGGCAGAACCGGGCGTCATCGTGGATAACACTCAGGCCGACTATGTGTGGTCCACTCCGGCTACAGATCACTAATCCCCAAATTATGGGCAAAAAAATACCGCCATCGCGAAGCTCGCAACGCGATGGCGGCTATTCTGATAAAGGGCTAAATCAGGCGACCGCCTTTTGAGCTTTTTTCGCCGCACGGCGGAACGTCACAATGCACAGCACAAAACCGATCAGCCCCAGGCCAGATGCTGCCAGAGGAACCGCAGTCAGTCCCATCCCGCGGGCAATCACTGCCCCCCCTACCCAGGCACCCAACGCATTACCGACGTTAAACGCCGCAATGTTTAGGGTCGAGACCAGATTCGGCGCATTTTTACCGTAGGTCACGACGTTGATTTGTAAGGCCGGAACGGCGGCAAAGCTGACCATCGCCCAGAAAAACAGCGTAACCTCAGCGGCCAGCAGATTCACGCTGGTCCAGCTAAAGAGTGCCGAGAACACGGCAATCAGCAAGAAAATCAGCGTCAAGGTCGCGCCCAGACGCCAGTCAGCCAGACGCCCGCCGACCACGTTACCAATAGTCAGACCCAGACCAATCAGCAGCAGAGTCCAGCTGACGCCATGCTCAGAGACGCCAGTAATTTCTGTCAGCATCGGCGCGATGTAGGTGAACAGCGCAAACATCGCGGCGGAGAAAAACACCGTGATCGACAGCGACAGCCACAGGCCAAGACCGCGCAATGCGCCCATCTCTTTGCGTAAATCTGTTGGTTCTTCGTCTTTCTTGTCCGGCAACTTCTTATAGAGTGCGAACAGTGATGCCACACCGATGATCGCCACCGCCCAGAAGGTTGAACGCCAGCCGAGCGCCTGACCGAGCGCAGTACCGAGCGGCACCCCCAGCACATTGGCCAGTGTCAGCCCAGTGAACATCAACGCGACGGCAGAGGCACGGCGGTTAGGTGCCACCAGATTGGCGGCCACCACGGCGCCAATACCAAAGAAGGCACCGTGGCACAACGCGGTGATCACCCTCGCCAGCATCAGGAAACCGTAACTATACGACAAGGCGCACATCAGGTTGCCGAAGATGAAGATCACCATCAGCAGTAACAGGGTTTTCTTACGCGGTAATTTGGCCGTCAGTACCGCCATGATCGGCGCCCCGATGGCAACGCCCAGCGCATATCCGCTGATAAGCCATCCCGCCAGCGGAATGCTGACCTGTAGATCATTCGCCACATTAGGCAACAGCCCCATGATGACAAATTCAGTAGTGCCGATTGCAAATGCACTCAGCGCCAGTGCCAGCAGTGAAACAGGCATAAAATTCCCCGTTGGTTTATTTATAATTGTTAGCGCAATGTTGCACAGACATACAGCCGACAGAAATACCACGCAGATCACACTTTTGACCAGTTTTGACGGGCCTGCAGGGCACAAAATGCCATGAAAAATCACCTAAACAAATGATGTTTAAGGAGTTAGTGAAATGTGTAGAAAGATTTCAAAAAAGCAGCTAATAACATCTCAGGTTTGTATTTCAGTGCCCAGTGACAACCAGCGCGGATGCCCGGCAAACCATACTACCAGGAAGTCCAGCAGCGCCCGCAGTGCGGCAGGCATTTGCCGGCGTGAGGCGTAAATAGCGTAGATGCCCATATTTTGCGGCTGCCACTGCGGCAACAGCGGTAGCAGTTGCCCGCTAGCCACCAGTGGAGCGGCCGAGTAATAGGGCTGCATGACGATCCCCGCGCCTTCCACCGCGCCCGTCAGCAGCACCAGAGACTCGTTAGCACTGAGATTACCACTCACCGGCACCGCCGTTTTCTCACCTTCGCGCTCAAACTGCCACAGGCTTTTGCCGAAATAGCTGTAGGTCAGGCAGTTGTGCAGCGCCAGATCCTGGGGTTTTTGCGGCGTCCCATGCGCCGCCAGATAGGCTGGAGAGGCGCAGACGATCGAGGGACACTGCGCCAGCGGGCGGGCAATCAGGTTAGGGTCAAGATCATTAGTAATACGCAGCGCCAGATCGATACGATCCTCCACCAGATTGATCGCCCGGCTTTCGAGTTGCAGATCAATGCTGACCTGCGAATGGCAGCGTAAAAACTCCGCCACGGCAATGACTACAGCCCCCTGCCCGAAAGATTGCGAACAGCTCAGGCGCAATAAACCGCGTAGCGCGTCGTCCTGACTCGTGCCGACGCTGACCATCTCCGCCGCCACCGCCAACATCTTACGGCAGCGCGCCAGGGTGTTTTCACCAGCATCCGTTAAACTGAGTTTACGGGTCGAGCGGTGCAGCAGACGCGCACCGGACCACTTTTCCATTTCGGAGAGATATCGCGTCACCATTGCGCGTGACATATTCAGTGACTCAGCGGCGCTGACCATACTTCCGCGTTCAACAATAGCGACAAAAACTTCAGCAGCAGTAATTCTGTCCATGGATTCGTCCGATTTATGCAACAAACAGTTGCGTATTATCCGGTTTTTATCTCGCTTTATGCAACGTACAGTATGTGCTTACCGACAGTTATTATTCTTGCCCTTATCCTCTGAGGAAGTCCCATGCGTTTTAAAGCTAAATGTTTGAACAAACTCGCCCTTACCGCCGCGTTGCTGCTCGGCACCAGCCTGTCCACCTACGCCGCCGATTTGAAAATGGAAGTCTACAATCCCGGTGAAAAGAGTATCTTCCCGGTGTCATCAGAAATCATCACGGGTGAAAAAGACGCGGTGCTGATCGATGCCCAGTTCCAGCGCAACGACGCAGAAAAGTTGGTTGAAAAGATCAAAGCCAGCGGTAAAAACCTGACCACGATTTATATCAGCCAGTCAGATCCGGATTTTTACTTCGGGCTGGACGTGATCCATACCGCCTTCCCGGACGCTAAGATCCTCGCGACTCAGGCGACGATTGATGAGATCAATGCCACCAAACAGGGTAAAGTCGCTTTCTGGGGCCCGCAGCTGAAAGAGAATGCACCGAAGTCTGTGATCGTGCCGCAGGCGCTTAAAGGCAACAGCTTTGAACTGGAAGGCAAAAAGTTTGAAGTGAAAGGCCAGGTAGCCGATCGTACTTTCGTGTGGATCCCTTCATTAAAAGCGGTCGTTGGTGGTGTGCTGGTGGATGGCAATAACATGCATCTTTGGGTTGCCGACAACCAGACGGTTAAATCCCGCAAGCAGTGGGTTGACGCGCTGGACCAGATCGCGGCGTTGAAACCGTTGACCGTCGTGCCGGGCCACTTCTTGCCGGGCGCACCGCATACGCTGGAATCGGTGAAATTCACCAAAGATTATCTGCTGACGCTGGAAAAAGAGCTGCCGAAAGCTAAGGATTCCAAGGCGTTAATCGCCGCCATGAAAGGTCGCTATCCGCAGCTGAAAGATGATTCTTCGCTGCTGATGAGCGCCAAAGTATTGAAGGGTGAAATGAAGTGGCCGCAGTAGTCTTCTGGCTCATATAGCTATTAGCCCAGACTGAAAAGTAAAAAAGTGACATGCCTGATAACCTGTTAAGCATGTCACTTCAATATAATAGCGTGCTGGGATAATATTATTCAAAACCTATCGGGCCATCAGGTCGACGGTGTCACCAATATCGTATAAGTCCCGCTGTACACTCCTAATGGGTAGGTCTCAGTGCGCCCTGTCGATTTAAACTGTACCTGTACACCCTTATTAGGATCGGGTACATCCGCCAGAGTGGGATAGACCGGAATACTTGAAAGATTATATTCCACGAACGTCGCCGAACCACCATTTGGATTAATCCACATCGCGTTAACGCCCATGACATCACCACCACCCGAAATCAATTGTTTCTTGGCTGGCTGAGTCATGCTTAATGAAACAGAACTGGCATTACCGATAAATAGCAAAGGACCGGTCGTGGCCGTCAGATATCCCGCACTTTCGGCAAGCGAGAGATTAATACTCCCGTTGGTAACATCTTTTCCACCATAATAAACATGAACAGCGGTGGCAACTTCCGCCTGAACAACAATATCAGTATGGATTGATACTGCAGCGATCGCCGATACACTTAACGATAAAAGTGACAGAGCCAGAGCCGCCCGCTTAAAACTTTTTTTCACGCTTAATCTCCTTATTAGCTGTCTGGTGTGATCACTGCTGTTAATGTATCAGTTAGCTTTGTTCCTGCTGCTAACCCATAAGTTTGCTGTGCGGCCAGAGTAAAATTGATATTTAAAATATCGACCGTGCCGCTCCCCGCCGGGACCGTCCCGTTATAACTATCTGACGGTGACATATTCCTGTCACCGATGCTGACACGATAAGGGACATATACATCCCCCTGAGCCGAAACCAGGCGAAAACTATTATCTCGCTGCTGTATCGATTCAAATTTAAGTACATAGGGAATAGCGGTTTCGCAACCGCACACTTGCTGAGCTTTACTAATCGTCAGCGTGGCTGTCCCTTGTGCGTCTTTCATTGAAGTTACTTCACCAAATAACAGCGCTGATTTATTAAAAGACGCTTTTAAGGTAGCGGCTTCGTCACCCAGTGAAGTCAAATCAAGATAGATTGCACTTGAGGCGACCGTTTTCCCGGAACTGATAAAGTTAATATTGCCCAGTAAAATACGCTGATTGGCAATATCAGCGGGCAATCCTTTCAGGCTCCCGGAGGCTACCGAACTGGTCTGCGCCTTTACTCCCACTAACTGAAGCGCATCAGGAGCATCAAACTGTACGGACTCACCGCAAGCAATTTGTTGACCAGTTTGAACAATACTGCGCAAGACCGGTGTCAGTGATAACTTCACCACAGAGAGTGGCCCATTGCCGACCAGCAGGCCGCCTTCGCAACGCCCCTGGCCGACTGGCATCACTTGCAAACTCAAGGTCTCACCTGCTTGCTGATGTTGCGTCAAGGTATCTGGGCCCATTTCAGCCGATCCGCCTTGTTGCGAAATTCGCAATGTTCCATTCACCGTTGGGCGAAATATCCAATCACCGGCCACCGCTGAACAGACATTCAGGAACAAAAATATTAGCAAAGCTAGGCGCATTATAATTTATCCCTTGAGGCTGCAAGCTTCATAATTATAAAGCTTCTTGTCCATTTCGAACGACAGTGTACGGTTGACTGTCAGGCTACGTGTGAAATCCGGATAAACGTTGAAGTTGACCACTCCTTTTCTGCCATCAACCACCAGATTACGCATTTCGCTGCGCACATTCCCCGTTGCAGTGACCGTCCAGTTATTTTTATCGCAGGAAATTGAAATCCCCTGAGTACGCGTTCCTTCGGGCAAATAACGCAACAGCACGTCATAACCAATAGCAAAACGCACCTTGCCTTTATCTAACTCTTGTTCCGGGTAACTTGGTCGAATGCGTAAACGATACACTTTTTCATGGGTAACGGCTTTAAGTGGCATTAACCTGACTTTACGTTCTTCACCATAAGGAATAACAAGCCTGGTAGGCGAGAACATTAAAGTAGGGTCTTGCTTACCCAGTTCTTTCTCAAAAATCTCTTTTTCCGCCCCTGGGTTTTTCACTTCAAACAGTTCGAGCGTAACAAATTCATACTGTTGCTGTGCTGATTTATCATCAGTGACCGTTTTCTTAGCCTCAAAAATAGACTTTACCGTCACGAAATTATCACGTGGCGTTTCACTTTTAATTTCTTTAATAATTGGGTATACCTCAATAGCATGTACGCTCCCAATCATAAATAATGACGACATGCTCAGAGACAGCATAGCGGCTTTAAACTTATTGAATCTCACACTCAACCTCACGAATTTGCATTACGCCCTGAGTCATCTTGACGTTCTTATCAAGTATTGGGCAACTATAGGTATGTCCGTCTTTTTTAACGGTTAAATTTTCCAGCTTGCTGTTAATTTCAAGCGTAAAGTCGCCAATGAATAAACCTTCGTCATCTGTTAGAGCATTTCCTCCGACAACACGGGCATTCTTCAATGGTGCACTTTGGTAATAAATACGTCCTGCAACAGTCTGATTTTTAGTGGCTGCTACTTTCACATTATAAACTTGACCCGGCATAATAAATGTCGAGGTAGATTTCGTGGTCAAATTATAAAATGCTGTTTCATCACCGGTATAAACCTGCTCTACGGTCGGTGCAATTTTCTGATATGGCAGAACATTCAGCGTAGTTTTCGTTCCACCCTTCACGACTACCGACTGAGAATCATAGTTGCGTACATCAAAATACTGATCTTTTGGCAAATCAGTCGCATCCACGATAAGTGCGGTATTATTATCCGTTTTCCCATAAGCAAATTCTCCTTCGCCAATGGCAAAACCACTGCGTTGCGACAGGTAATACTGGTTATAGGTGCCATTCCCCAGCGATCGGTTCGTACCTGCAGAGGTATAACCCAGCGCATTATCAATCGAAACACCCGCGCCGCCAGAAGCATCATTATTGGCTCCACCACTTGCGCTAGCGGTGACTGAGTATTGGCCTGTTCGGTCAAATTCAGGGTTACTCAAGTCCAGAGAATAATCGGCACTGTACTGCCCATTCTCACTATTATTATCGCTGACTTTATCGCGCAGATAGAGAGACTGATAATGGTTATAGCTCTGTTCACGCATACCCAGGGTGAACTGTGCAAATACACGGTTATCCTGAGTGGTATCAATACTGATGCTCTGATCATGATTCGTCGTGTATTCATTGATTCCCTGGTGGTAGCCAATATCCACACGCAAATTAAGACGATCAGTCAGTGTAAAATCACGGTTTAATGTTGCATCCCAGGTTTTATATTTAGACTTATCTTGTCTTTGATACTGCTGATATAACGTATTCAGACTGTAGGTCACTGAAAAACCGACATTCCAGGGTAAAAATGTGCTGACGCCAAATTGCATATAATCGAAATCATAGGCTGGCACTACACCATAACGCCTAAAGTTGGCTTCATCACCGTTGTAACGGTTACTGCGATAGCTCGCATTCAAACCAAGGTTAGACAAGTTTTTACTCATCCCTACCTGGTAGCCCGTACTGGTGTCGTTACCAATAATCGCATCGGTATACAAACGCTCTGCAAACCAAAGATCCAGAGGAATATCAAGGCTACTGTTAAAGTAGAGGTGATTATCATCCCACATGGTTCCGCCACCCAATGACGTTGCCGACTGGGTGGTATAACCCAAGGTTATTCCAGCGAGATTGTGCCCATCAACTTGATGCTGAGGGTCTTCAGTCACACATCCCACGCAGGAAACATTACGCTGGGTTGATAACTGCCCCTGGCGTTCATCGTAGCGTCCCATTTGCAGGGTATATTCGAGATCGCCTGAGCGGAACATGCCACTACGTTTGAAAAATGGCTGAGTTTTTACTTCACGGGCACCATTCACCAGCTTGGATACCAGTTGCACATCGTATCCTCCCATCGGCCAGGAGTCGGTATTCAGCTGTTGAACGCCGGCGGGAAATTGCTGTAGATCGATAATTTTCCCATTGCGATAAACTTCAACCGTTCCTGCCATTGGCATATAGATTGTGACAGGCGAAGCGGCGCCGCTGGCTTGATGTAAATAGTTATCGGTCATATAACCGAGAGATACACCATCAAAGCTAACCGGATTAAAAAAGCTGTAACTGAGTGACGGCGTACTGTATACAAAGTTGTCATTCAGCCGTTGACGCCCCGCTTTGAAGCGGTTGCTGTTACTTTCAAGATAGAGAGCCAGCTCATCAATACTTAGATTAATATCTTTAGAATAACTCCAGGCACTTTTAATATAGCTATTGCCAGTCAGGTTAAGCGTATCGTTGGAGCCCCAGGAAAAGCTTTGTCCATAATTATCAGACAGATAGTTAAGATTATGGTTATGAACAAACCCAGGCTGGCGCTTATGAACAATAAAGGTACGATCGTTCGCACTGTCCGGTGATGAGAACATAGTCGCTGGAAACACCAGATGCAGCGTTGCATCTGAATCATTAATCCAGGCGACAATCGTCTTATTACCAAACTCCTGCTTTGACACCCGCTGCAACGGAGCAGAGAGTTTTTTAACCAACTCTTCTTTACTAATAGTTAGCCCAGGCATGTCTTCGGACGTAATTTGCTCAACAACTGTGCGTGGGGAACTCAACAGGACACTATCGTGATCATATTCAGCACTCAGTGAACCGATTGATACATCATCATAGATGACATCAAATATACCGCTTTGCCGTGATTCGAAGACATCTTCAAATCCAGGCGGTAAAATGACCCCGGCGGCAAATGCCGGTGGCGATTTCATATAGCTGGCACATCCAATGCAAATTACACTGAAAGCTAATTTACTGTTCATGCTTCCCTGCTAAAATTTAAAGTATTGGCGTCACCAATAATGTAAAAGAATTGGCATAGCTATCTTGCGCATAGTTTCCTGCCAAGAATTCAGATATAAAATGAACCTTAAATCCGTTAGCAGCGAGGGCTTGGCTTATATTGCCAATCACCGGAACAGTCAATGCCTGTAAAGCATTTGACGACACATTATTAAGAATAAAGTCGCCATTTAAATTAACATTTGCTGCACTACCTTGAGTTGAATGCAGTACAAAATCTGAGTCAGCAAAAACGACATTGACATTCTTAACATTCCCAACCACATAAAAAAAGTCAGATGTCTGTTCGAAGTGCTGTGAAACACCATTTACCACTAGTGGGAAATCTATTATTTTATCGGTTACCACATTACCCTTGTAATAGAGAGCAACGCGCGGAACCGATTCCGCAGAAATGTCAAAATTCACTTGAGGAGAATACGCGGCTAAACTGCCAAACGCAGACAACAGCGTAATTAACAACAGTGCATACTTATTTTTATATTTAATCATGTTGTTAACATGGCCGACTAATAAGTCGACCATGGCCTAATTTAAAAAAATTATGCTTTAGCGTTTACGTTAGCGTAAACAACGCCAGTGTACTGACCTTGACCCAGTGCAGTGTAATCAGCATCAGAAACGAACTGCCACTGCAGTGGCAGCTGGCCGTGAGTACCGTTTGCAGTCAGGGTATAGTCC
>CAMLBO010000046.1 GCA_946478305.1 uncultured Enterobacterales bacterium | reverse complement strand
TACACGTAAGGAGTCGTCGGCAGCGTCAGATGTGTATAAGAGACAGGTGCTGAAAGTCCGTGCTCACATGCCCAATATTCTGCAATGGCAACGCGAACGTCTGGTCAGCAAACTGGAAGAAGCGCAGGTTCAGCTGGAGAATACCCGTCTGGAACAGGAACTGGTGCTGATGGCGCAACGTGTAGATGTGGCCGAAGAGCTGGACAGACTGGAAGCGCATGTCAAAGAGACACATAAAATCATGAAGAAAGAAGAGGCCGTTGGCCGTCGTCTGGATTTCATGATGCAGGAGTTCAACCGCGAATCAAATACCCTGGCTTCAAAGTCGATCAACGCAGACGTCACGACCTCAGCCATCGAACTGAAAGTTCTGATTGAACAGATGCGTGAGCAGATTCAGAATATCGAGTAATTACAGTTTAATGCAGACAATAAAAAGCCCGCTTTCATCGCGGGCTTTTTTACGTTAACGATTTGAAAAACTGCTGAATCAGCTTTCCCAGCGTTTCAGCAGGACACAGGCGTTTACGCCACCAAAACCGAAGCCATTAGATAATGCATAAGTGATCGCATGAGGCTGCGCAGTATTTCCAACAATATTCAGACCTTCGGCTGCGGGATCTTTATTTTCCAGATTCAGCGTAGGCGGCACGATTTGGTCGCGAATAGCCAGAATGGTGAAAATAGTCTCCAGCCCCCCCGCCGCGCCCAGCAAATGGCCGGTAGCAGACTTGGTTGAGGTCACGGCCAGTTTACCGTCAGTGCCGAACAGGGTTTTAATCGCGTTGATTTCACCCAGATCGCCTACCGGCGTTGATGTTGCATGCGCATTCAGGTGTTGAATATCAGAAGGTTGCACACCTGCCTGACGCAGGGCAATCTTCATTGCACGACCCGCGCCGTTGCCATCTTCTGCTCCTGAAGTCATATGGTAAGCATCTCCGCTGGTACCGTAGCCTACGATTTCAGCCAAGATGTTGGCACCACGCGCTTTGGCATGTTCCAGCTCTTCAATCACCAGCATGCCCGCGCCTTCACCCATGACAAAACCATCACGCGCACTGTCGAAAGGACGTGAGGCTTTTTCCGGATGATCGGTATGGCCGGAAGACATTGCCTTGGCAGCCGCAAAGCCACCCAGACTGACGGTATCAATAGCCGCTTCAGCACCACCGCACAACGCCACGTCGGCTTCGTCATTACGAATCAAACGAACGGCATCGCCAATGGCCTGAACGCCCGCAGCACAAGCGGTTACAGGGGCGCCAATAGGGCCTTTAAATTGGTGCTTAATAGAAACCTGGCCCGCAGCCAGATTCACCAGGAACGAAGGAATAGTGAAAGGAGATAACCGTTTTGCACCGCGGCTGTCGTTAGTGCGGACCGCATGGGCAATAGCAGGGAAGCCGCCGATTCCGGAACCAATAATAGTAGCCGTACGCTCCTGCTGCTCAGCGGTTTCCGCTTTCCAGCCCGCATCAGCAATCGCTTTATCTGCGGCTGCCATTGCGAAAAGAATAAAACGATCCATCTTCTTTTGATCTTTAGGCAATACAGATTCATCGGGATCAAAACCTGACTCTGCATCCTGCTCTTTGGTTAACACCTGCCCACCGATTTTCACCGACAGGGTTTCAACGATTTCGTCAGGTAAAACACGAATGCCGGACTGGCCCGCCAGAAGACGTTTCCAGATAGTTTCGATATCACAGCCCAGAGGACTCACAGCCCCCATGCCGGTAATAACCACTCGACGATGAGTCATAAAACGTTCCTCTTTCGCTCTTAACGTTGATTTGATGCGCTGCACCGCTGAAAATTCGTTCAGCAGCAGCGGGGGTATTGTCATAATGGATGACAGTATGTGATGAATTACGATTTTGTAAACCCGTAACCTAAAAATTCTTGTTACAAACCTTAGTTCGATAAGCTGCGCAGTACCAGAGACGTGATAGCCACTACGCGCTCTTCCAGCTGTTCCGGCGTTTTTTGCTCAAGCATCAGCGGATGTGAGAATGGCGTCATTACGCTGGTGATAGCCAGGCAGACCTCATCCAGAGGCGTTTTTCGCTCAAATTCCCCGGACTCTCTACCCTCGATAATCACCTGCTGGATGATACTGTAAAGCTCAGCGCGATGGTTTTGAGCGGAAGTCCAGCGCTGCGCAGCAGCTGCCGCAGCAATATCATGCAACTTCCTGTCTTCGAAAAACAGATCCAAACTCTTGGTCATCAGTGTCTTGAAGATAGACCGCAGGCGAAGTGTCGCTGAGGCATTACTCTGTGCAATATCCCTCAGGGCACGGTCAATCTGACCTACACGCTGTGAACAAACTGCCTCGCCAATTGCCTGTTTTGATTCGAAGAATTTATAGATATAGGCGCTGGAAACCCCGATGGCCTTGGCCAGGTCGGCAACTGACGTCTTGGAATAACCATAATGTCGGAAGTGGTCAAAAGCCGCATTAATGATCTGTTCACGCCGCTCATGTTCTGCTGGTCCGCGCTGCGCTAATGCGACCGGAATATCAGGCTTCATGCACTCCTCCAGGCGAGTATGTCGGTGTTTTTTCAGAAATAAATGAGATTGCAATGAGTGATGATTTTAGGTAATCGTAACCTTTCATTAACTTTTACGCCAACCTTATTGTTGATGCGATGAATGGAGAATTTATGGCAGAAAAGATCGGGGGCTTTAGAACAGGTGAAATAATAAAAATACTCTCTTACTATTTCTAATGTGAAAAACTAACCATGCTATAGCAGTAGTTGCAAAACGGGAATCAGTCAGGCATGTCCATTAGATTTAGTAATCCGGATAGAGATAAGAAAGAAAAACTCAGTCGTGCTGTGATGTAATCCACTTTACCCTTAACCCTGTTCAATTCTCACCTTTTAACATCAGCGAAAACCTATGTTGCTCACCGTTCTTTATATTATTGGAATCACCGCCGAAGCAATGACCGGCGCTTTAGCCGCTGGGCGCCGTAAAATGGATACTTTCGGTGTGATCATTATTGCTTCCGCCACAGCAATTGGTGGCGGGTCCGTGCGCGACATGCTATTGGGTCACTATCCATTGGGTTGGGTAAAACACCCTGAATACATTGTCATTGTGGCTGCTGCGGCAATCCTTACGACTTTGCTGGCGCCGCTGATGCGCCACCTACGTCGCCTGTTCCTGGTTCTGGATGCGCTGGGCCTGGTAGTCTTTTCAATTATTGGGACACAGGTTGCTCTCGACATGGGGCATGGCGCTATTATCGCGTCTGTTTGCGCCGTTATTACCGGAGTGTTTGGTGGCGTCTTACGCGACATGATGTGCAATCAGATCCCGCTGGTTTTCCAGAAAGAGATTTATGCCGGTATCTCTTTTGCATCAGCCTGGGTTTACATTGGCCTGCAATATTTCGCATTACCACACAATCTGGTAGTCATCATTACCTTGCTGGCAGGCTTTATCGCGCGCTTAATCGCATTGCGCTTTAGGCTTGGTTTACCGGTATTTAATTACCCGCATTCCGACCACTAGTTAGCCGACACGCCAGTCTCTGGTGTGTCGGATTCCATAAAGGACGGCACGCTCTCTTCTTTTAAATCTTCAGTCAACATTTTTACCTGCGGATGATTGATGAAATCCAGAATCTCAGCCACCCGCCTTTCTCCTATACCGTTCGCACGTTGCCACTGGGATGGCGTAACATCTTTGATCCCAGACCAGTTTCCATAAGCTGCGGCTTCGCTGACAGCAAACGCGGGGAACCCGAGAGCTGAGAGCCACTGCCTGAATGTTCTTTGTCGAGAAAGCTGTAGCTGCGCAAAAATTTTCTGTGCCTTTTTGGCGTTGATCCCGGGTACCGAACTCAGTAACTCCGGAGTAAGCCTCAGCCACGCCGTCAGGTTACTGACTTTTTGTTGTTGAACCAGCGAACGCCATGTAGCACCGCCAAGGCCTTTCATATTCAGCCCCTCAGGACCACTCAACCAGATGAGTCGCGAGAGAAATTGCGGCTGACAGCCCGCCGTGGGTAAAAAACAGGTAAGCGCAGAGTAATCTTTGGGTTGTATCAAATCGGGTAACGCCCGATCTTTTACACGCCAGATAATGCTGTCTAACTTCGGAATACCCTGTCCGGCAAGCGTAATGGCAACCTGATCCCCAGGAACAACGTCCCACTGTTTTAAACGGGCCAGAGAGCCAATACTGACTTTTCTAACGACTTTGTCATCGATTCTGATTTCTTTGAGATGAAGTAAAACAGTGATTTTCCCTCTTCGCCCCAAAAGGGTTTCAATACTCGTCACTTCCGTCGCTTCAGTCACCGGGGGATATTTCCAGGCTACGGCCCAGTCAGCCGTATTGTTTTTCCAGTATCTCCCGGCAGGCTCCTTGCTTTGGCGGATCACCACACCGTCCGTAGCAAAAGGCATCGGGGAACTGAACCAATCGTCACGCCATCGAAGAATGTCTGCCAGCGAAGCCACTCTTTGGCTGAATCTTTCCGGTTGTGGAAAGCCTAAACGAGTCAGGCCGGTCAATCGGTCTTCCATAGTTTGTGGCCCATCAGGCCATGACCAGATAAACAAACCAAGTTGCTTCAAACTCTCTGATGGGGAATGCCGCATCATGGCACCCGCTACTTTAGAACGGGCATTCATGCCACCGGCTAAACTTTGCTGATGTCCGTTCATCATCAAGTAGAGTTCGCCCTGCAAAACCAACAGGTTGCGCTTATCAGTAATAGTGGAAGGAATTGCCGTTATAAATGGGGCTTTATCAGTCCAATCCTGCCCATATTGGCCGTCACCGCGACTGAGTAATGACGACAGACGCCCCCCGCGATAAACCAGAGAAACTGCCACGCCATCAATCTTGGGCTGTACCCAGAGATCCTGACGTCCATGCATCCAGTTGAGCATCGCTGCCTTGTCCTGCATTTTCTTCAGGCCGGTATGGGCCACCGGATGTGCAGGCAAAGCCTGCCCGGTTGATGCGCTGTCGCGTGGAGGATTGGGCTCATAGGTGGGTTGTTTGGCGCATTGCAGCCAAAAATGCTCTTTCAGCCGCAAATTATCATAGAACGCATCGTCAATCGGGCTTTGCCCTTGCTGATGATAAATACCATCCCACTGCGCTAATTGCGCAGCCAGTGTTGCAGTTTCCTCACTTAGCCGAGACGGGGGCCAGTCCGGACATTGTGCCGCCTGACAAGAGGAATAAATCAATAACATCAGCAATATATTAAGTAACTGGCGCATTAGCACCTCCTTGTGGAGGCTAAGTAAACGCCGTGATATTCACATCTACCAGACCCATT
The DNA here is from genome assembly GCA_946478305.1 of uncultured Enterobacterales bacterium. Taxonomy (GTDB): domain Bacteria; phylum Pseudomonadota; class Gammaproteobacteria; order Enterobacterales; family Enterobacteriaceae; genus Ewingella. The sequence continues at coordinate 30,667 of CAMLBO010000046.1, read as the reverse complement.
TATTAATAATGCGATCGCTCTTCGCAAGATTAATGCAGGTTGCGGTAACAAACAGATATTTTGGAATACAACGCGATAAAACGACTTCTTGCTCTGTTTTATCTTAATCAGGTGCGATGAAATACGTCGGAACGCTGCACCAGAAGCGGCTAGCGTGTATACTGTGCGGAAGATCACTCTTCGCACTCTTCCCATCAACCTATTCAGTTGAAACGTCATCATGGTCCAAGGCACGCTATATATTATCTCCGCACCGAGTGGAGCAGGTAAATCAAGTCTGATTCAGGCTTTGTTGAAAACACAACCGCTCTACGACACACAAGTTTCTATTTCACATACCACCCGCACAGTTCGTCCGGGCGAGAAACATGGCGAGCACTATTTCTTCGTCTCCAAGGAGGAATTTTGCGAGATGATTGAAAACGACGCGTTTCTGGAACATGCGGAAGTTTTTGGGAACTATTACGGCACGTCACGTGAAGCTATTGAACAGGTCCTGGCTTCAGGTGTTGATGTGTTTTTGGATATTGACTGGCAGGGTGCTCAGCAGATCCGGAAAAAAATGCCGCAGGCGCGCAGTATTTTCGTGTTGCCGCCGTCGAAAGACGAGCTTGACCGCCGTCTGCGTGGCCGCGGTCAAGATAGCGAAGAGGTCATTGCAAAACGCATGGCGCAAGCCGTTGCTGAAATGACGCACTTTGCTGAGTACGACTATTTAATTGTGAATGATGATTTTGATCTGGCACTCTCGGATTTAAAAACCATTATTCGCGCCGAACGTCTTCGTCTGAGCCGTCAAAGGCTCCGTCATGACGGATTAATCACCAAACTATTGGCAGACTGAAGTCACTTTCAGTATTATGCCCAGTCTTTCGTCACCCTGTGGAGTAGCACATATATGGCACGCGTAACTGTTCAAGACGCTGTAGAAAAAATTGGTAACCGTTTTGACCTGGTGTTGGTGGCTGCTCGTCGCGCACGCCAGCTCCAATCTGGTGGTAAAGATCCACTGGTCGCTGAAGAAAACGACAAAGTTACCGTTATCGCCCTGCGCGAAATCGAAGAAGGTCTGATCACGAATAAGATCCTTGATGTACGCGATCGTCAGGAACAACAAGAGCAGGAAGCCGCAGAGATTCAGGCAGTTACTGCCATCGCTGAAGGCCGTCGTTAATTAACGAAACGGATCTCACTTGTACATCTTTGAAAGCCTGAATCAACTGATTCAAAAATACCTGCCGGAGGAGCAAATCAAGCGCCTCGTGCAGGCTTACCTCGTTGCGCGGGATGCGCACGAGGGGCAGACTCGCTCCAGCGGTGAGCCCTATATCACTCACCCGGTGGCTGTAGCCTGTATTTTGGCTGAAATGAGACTCGATCACGAGACTCTGATGGCGGCGTTATTACACGACGTTATCGAAGACACGCCTGCAACATATCAGGATATGGAACAACTGTTCGGCAAAAGCGTTGCCGAGTTGGTTGAAGGTGTTTCAAAGCTGGACAAGCTGAAATTCCGCGACAAAAAAGAAGCCCAGGCGGAAAACTTCCGCAAAATGATCATGGCGATGGTGCAAGATATCCGCGTCATTCTGATCAAACTCGCCGACCGTACCCATAATATGCGCACTCTGGGCTCTTTACGCCCTGATAAACGCCGCCGAATTGCCCGTGAAACGCTGGAGATTTACAGCCCGCTGGCACACCGTTTGGGTATTCATCACCTCAAAACTGAGCTTGAAGAGCTGGGTTTTGAAGCGCTCTATCCGAACCGTTATCGTGTCATAAAAGAAGTGGTGAAAGCCGCACGCGGTAACCGTAAAGAGATGATTCAGAAGATTCTTTCTGAAATAGAGGGGCGTTTAACTGAGGCTGGAATTCAGTGCAGGGTGAGTGGCCGAGAAAAACATCTCTACTCTATTTACTGCAAAATGCACCTGAAAGAGCAACGTTTCCATTCCATCATGGATATCTATGCTTTTCGGGTCATAGTTAAAGATCTCGATACCTGCTATCGCGTATTGGGTCAGGCTCATAGCCTGTACAAACCGCGTCCGGGCCGGGTTAAAGATTACATTGCCATTCCAAAAGCCAACGGCTATCAATCTCTGCATACCTCTCTTATCGGCCCACACGGCGTGCCGGTTGAGGTGCAAATCCGTACTGAAGACATGGATCAGATGGCAGAAATGGGTGTTGCTGCTCACTGGGCTTATAAAGAGAATGGCGAGAACAGCACTACGGCGCAAATACGCGCGCAGCGCTGGTTACAAAGCTTGCTCGAACTGCAACAAAGTGCAGGCAACTCCTTCGAATTTATCGAAAGCGTCAAATCAGACCTGTTCCCGGATGAGATCTACGTCTTCACGCCGGAAGGGCGCATCGTTGAGTTGCCAGCTGGCGCTACGCCAGTAGATTTTGCTTACGCCGTGCATACGGATATCGGTCATGCCTGCGTCGGTGCACGTGTGGACCGCCAACCGTATCCGCTGTCGCAGCCATTATCCAGCGGCCAGACCATTGAAATTATTACTGCTCCGGGCGCCCGCCCGAATGCGGCCTGGCTCAATTTTGTTGTGAGCTCCCGAGCACGTGCCAAAATCCGCCAGATGCTCAAGAACCTTAAACGTGATGACTCCGTTTCTCTTGGGCGTCGTTTACTCAATCATGCATTGGGTAGCGGCAAAAAAATATCAGACCTTCCGCCAGAAAATATCAAAAATGAACTGGACCGCATGAAACTTTCCAGCATGGATGATCTGCTGGCAGAAATTGGTCTGGGAAATGCCATGAGCGTGGTTGTCGCAAAAAATCTGATGGGCGATCAATCCTCCATGGCGACCAGCGGAACACGGAATCTGCCGATTAAAGGCGCCGATGGTGTGCTGATCACCTTTGCTAAATGTTGCCGCCCGATTCCTGGTGATCCAATTATTGCCCACGTCAGTCCTGGAAAAGGCTTGGTTGTTCACCACGAATCCTGCCGTAATATTCGTGGTTACCAGAAAGAGCCTGAGAAATTCATGGCGGTAGACTGGGACGATCAGGAAACGGATCAAGAATTTATCGCTGAAATTAAAGTCGATATGTTCAATCATCAGGGGGCACTGGCCAATCTGACTGCGGCGATTAACGCTGCTCAGTCCAATATTCAGAGTCTCAGCACTGAAGAAAAGGACGGCCGTGTGTACAGCGCCTTTATCCGCCTGACAACCCGCGATCGTGTGCATCTGGCAAACATTATGCGCAAAATTCGTATCATGCCGGATGTCATCAAAGTCAGCCGTAACCGAAACTAAATGTTATGACTCCAGAACGTTATGCGCGCATCTGTGAAATGCTTGCAGCCCGGCAGCCTGATCTGACCGTATGCATGGAAGAGGTGCACAAACCGCATAATATTGCCGCGGTAATTCGCACTGCTGACGCCGTAGGTGTGCACGAGATCCATGCGGTGTGGCCATCAAGCCGGATGCGGACCTTAGTCTCTTCGGCAGCAGGCAGCAACAGCTGGGTTCAGGTTAAAACGCACCAAACGATTCAGGATGCCGTCGCCAAAATGAAGGCGAAAGGGATGCAGATACTGGCAACACATCTGTCAGACAAGGCTGTGGATTTTCGTACCATCGATTACACCCGCCCAACCTGTATTCTGCTCGGCCAGGAAAAAACCGGTATTACACCCGAAGCTCTCGCACTGGCTGATAGCGATATTGTGATTCCCATGGCGGGGATGGTTCAGTCGCTGAATGTCTCTGTAGCCTCTGCGCTGATTCTGTACGAAGCGCAACGACAGCGTGAAAATGCTGGCATGTATCAGCGCCAGATCAGTCCTTTAAGCCCGAAAGAGCAACAACGCCTGCTGTTTGATGGCGGCTATCCGGTATTGTCGAACGTAGCAAAACGTAAGAAATTACCCCGACCCTTTATCGATGATACCGGCCAAATTATTGCTGATGAGCAATGGTGGTCAGCAATGCAAATGACGGTCAAAAAATGAAAGGCCGCTTGCTCGACGCCATCCCGCTCACGTCACTTTCCGGCGTTGGAGCCAGTCAGGCAGAGAAGCTTGCTAAACTCGGCCTCGAAACTATCCAGGATCTCCTGCTCCATCTCCCTTTGCGTTATGAAGATCGCACACGTCTGTACGCCATTACTGATTTACTACCCGGAATTTTTGCCACAGTAGAAGGCGAAGTGTTGCGTTGCGACATCAGTTTTGGCCGCCGCCGGATGATGACCTGCCAGATAAGTGACGGTACTGGTATCGTTACCCTGCGCTTCTTCAACTTCAATGCGGCAATGAAAAATAGTTTGGCAACTGGCCGTCGTGTTACCGCTTATGGGGAGATAAAACGTGGCACACAGGGCGCAGAGATTATTCACCCGGAATACCGCATTCAGGGTGAGAACAGTGAAGTGGTACTGCAGGAGTCGCTAACCCCCGTCTATCCCACGACTGAGGGTATTCGTCAGGCAACGCTGCGTAAACTAACCGATCAGGCATTGGAACTGCTGGATACTGTGCCGATTGCTGAGCTTCTGCCGGAAGAGCTGAGCCGCACGTTGATTTCATTGCCTAAAGCTCTGCATCTTCTGCATCGCCCACCGCCTGATATTCAGCTGGCAGATCTCGAAAAGGGCCAACATCCCGCACAGCGCCGGTTGATCATGGAAGAGCTGTTAGCACATAACCTGAGCATGCTGGCCGTACGTGCCGGGACTCAAAGTTATAAAGCCTTACCGCTACTGCATGATGATCGCCTGAAAGACCAGTTCTTAGCCTCCCTACCGTTCAGCCCAACCGGCGCACAGCAGCGCGTCGTCGCCGAAATTGAACACGACCTCGCAAAGGGCTATCCAATGATGCGGTTGGTTCAGGGGGATGTAGGTTCTGGTAAGACACTGGTCGCCGCATTAGCCGCGCTCAGTGCCATTGCACAAGGCAAGCAAGTTGGCTTAATGGCACCGACTGAACTTCTGGCGGAGCAGCATGCTAATAACTTCCGCCAGTGGTTTGAACCACTGGGTATTGAGGTCGGTTGGCTGGCCGGTAAGCAGAAAGGCAAAGCGCGGCAGGCACAACAAGAGGCGATTGCCAGCGGCCAGGTTTCTATGGTGGTTGGTACACATGCGATTTTTCAGGAACAGGTTCTGTTCTCTTCACTCGCCCTGGTGATCATCGATGAACAACACCGTTTTGGTGTCCACCAACGTCTGGCACTGTGGGAAAAAGGGAAACAGCAGGGTTTCCATCCGCATCAGTTGATTATGACGGCCACGCCGATACCACGAACATTGGCTATGACGGCTTACGCCGACCTCGATACGTCCGTGATCGATGAATTACCGCCAGGTCGAACACCGGTGACTACCGTCGCGATCCCGGATACCCGACGCAGCGATATCATCGCCAGGGTGAAAAGTGCCTGTGAGCAGGAAAACCGCCAGGCTTACTGGGTTTGTACACTGATTGAAGAGTCAGAAATGCTGGAGGCCCAGGCGGCGGAAGCGACCTGGGAAGGGCTGAAAGTTGCCCTGCCTGAACTGAAAATCGGGCTGGTTCATGGTCGGATGAAAGCTCAGGAAAAACAGGCGGTCATGCAGGCTTTCAAACAAGGCGATGTACAGTTACTGGTCGCCACTACGGTTATCGAAGTCGGTGTAGATGTCCCTAACGCCAGCCTGATGATTATTGAAAATCCGGAACGTCTAGGTCTGGCTCAGCTACACCAACTACGTGGCCGTGTCGGGCGCGGTGCCATCGCTTCCCATTGTGTTCTGTTATATAAAACACCACTTAGCAAGACGGCGCAAAAACGCTTGCAGGTCCTGCGCGACAGTAATGACGGATTTGTCATTGCGCAGCAGGATTTAGAGATCCGTGGACCGGGAGAACTACTGGGAACGCGCCAGACAGGGAGTGCAGAATTTAAGGTCGCAGATTTATTGCGTGACCAGGCGATGATCCCGGAAGTACAGCGAATTGCTCGCTATTTACAGCAACAGTTTCCCCAACATGCTCATGCTTTGATCGAACGCTGGCTACCTGAACGCGTGCGTTATACCAACGCCTGATATCCTCTTGCTGTTTGCAGTTAAGTGCCGTCCATGGCACTCAATATCATTATGCGATGGCAGGGAACACCGGTAATAATAAGAATAGTTTTATGACTATCGCGTTAGCGATATCAATAAAGAATGCACCAACCATCGGTACGACCAAAAAAGCCAGATGAGACGGGCCAAATCGGTTAGTGATGGCCTGCATATTGGCGATTGCCGTAGGTGTCGCCCCCAGCCCGAAACCGCAGTGCCCCGCAGCCAGAACTGCCGCATCATAGTTTTTTCCCATCACCCGGTACGTCACAAAGATCGCATACAGCGCCATTGCCAGCCCTTGCACGCCGAGAATTGCCATCATTGGTAATGCCAGTGATGCCATTTCCCACAGTTTAAGGCTCATTAACGCCATCGCCAGAAACAGTGAAAGACTGACGTTACCCAGCACGGATACTGCGCGATCAAAGACCCGGTAAAAACCCAGCCATGCCAGCACATTGCTGAGGATAACCCCGACAAAAAGCACACAAACGAAAGTTGGGATTTCGAAAGTAGAACCCTGTAACAGGTTAGATACATGGCTGCCTGCCGTCAGACAGATAGCTATCAGCGCAATGGTTTCTACCATCACCAAAGGCGTGATCATCCGGCCAATAGCCGGTTTTTCGAATGCGCTTGGATCGACGGCATCATCCGGTGAACCATTCGGGGTAGATGAGTGACTGACCAGATAACGGGCAACCGACCCACCGATAATACCACCCAGCACTAACCCAAAGGTCGCGCAGGCCATGGCTACTTCTGTCGCATTTTCAAAACCATACTTTTCGCTGAACAATTTACTCCAGGCAGCCCCCGTGCCGTGACCACCGGACAAGGTAATTGAACCCGCCAGCAATCCCATCAGCGGGTCAAGTCCGAGTAATTTTGCCATACCGATGCCAATCGCATTTTGCAGTAACAATAATCCCAACACGACGAACACCAGTAAAACCAGTGCCTTGCCGCCCGAACGCAGGCTGGCAAGATTGGCATTCAGACCAATGGTAGCGAAGAAGGCCAGCATAAGTGGTTCTTTCAGCGACATATCAAATGTGACTTCCCAACTGAAAAGTTGATTGGCCAGCAACAACAAGAAGGCCACCAGTAAACCTCCCGCTACCGGTTCAGGAATGGTGTATTTCTTGAGGAATGAAATTGTTTGGACGCATTTACGTCCCAGAAGGAGTACCAGTGTGGCGGCAACCAGTGTGCCGTAGGTGTCGAGAGAAATCATGAAAGTGCTCCATTTTATAAAAAATCCAATAATATTATTAAGTTATAAGAATCCCAGTTCACTGATATTTTTCAGATATGGGATTAGAAGTCAGATAGCCAATCTAACGCAAGAAAAACAGCCCGAATGTGCTGGTTAAATCGCAATTGGTGGTGAAATAAAACAGCAAAGCAAACGATTGCTTTTGTGTCCATTTTCATTAAAAATGCCCGCTTTGCCGCTTAATGGATGCCCAAATCATGAGTACGCAATCCGCCGAGCCAGAGACTCAGCGCCCTGAATTTTCCCGCCCGCATAATAGTGAATTAATTTACCGCCTCGAGGACCGTCCTCCTCTGCCGCAAACCCTGTTTGCCGCCTGCCAGCACCTGCTGGCGATGTTTGTTGCGGTGATCACCCCAGCGCTGCTGATTTGCCAGGCACTGGGGCTTCCGGCACAGGACACTCAGCACATCATCAGCATGTCGCTGTTTGCATCAGGGCTGGCTTCTATTCTGCAGATTAAGACCTGGGGCCCTGTAGGTTCAGGCTTACTGTCAATCCAGGGCACCAGTTTTAACTTTGTGGCTCCGTTGATCATGGGCGGTATGGCACTGAAAAACGGCGGTGCAGATGTACCGACCATGATGGCAGCGTTGTTCGGCACGTTGATGGTTGCATCCTGTACGGAAATTATTCTCTCGCGATTCCTGCATCTCGCACGCCGCATTATCACGCCGCTGGTCTCCGGTATCGTGGTGATGATCATCGGTCTGTCATTAATCCAGGTTGGCCTTACCTCTATCGGTGGCGGCTATGCGGCGATGAGCGATCACAGTTTTGGCGCACCAAAGAATCTGTTGCTGGCCGCCGTTGTTCTGGTGGTAATTATCCTGCTGAACCGGCAGAAAAACCCTTACCTGCGCGTCGCGTCGCTGGTGATAGCAATGGCTATCGGCTATCTGGCCGCATGGATAATGGGAATGCTGCCCGAAACGGCATCGGCTACACAAAGTCACTGGATAACACTACCGACACCGCTCTATTACGGCCTGGGTTTTGACTGGAATCTACTTATTCCCCTGATGTTGATTTTCATGGTGACGTCACTTGAGACCATTGGTGACATCACGGCCACCTCTGATGTTTCCGAGCAACCGGTAAGCGGCCCGCTTTATATGAAGCGTATTAAAGGCGGCGTACTGGCAAACGGTCTGAACTCAATGCTTTCGGCGGTCTTCAACACCTTCCCCAACTCCTGCTTCGGCCAGAACAATGGGGTGATTCAATTGACCGGCGTTGCCAGCCGTTATGTCGGTTTTGTCGTCGCTTTGATGTTGATTGTACTTGGCCTGTTCCCTGCCGTTGCGGGGCTGGTTCAACATATTCCTGAACCGGTGCTGGGCGGGGCGACTATCGTGATGTTTGGTACGATTGCAGCTTCTGGTGTCCGCATTGTGTCGCGTGAACGCCTTAACCGCCGCGCGATTATGATCATGGCATTATCTCTGGCCGTGGGGATGGGAGTTTCACAACAGCCTTTGATCCTGCAATTCGCACCGGACTGGCTTAAAACCCTGCTGTCATCCGGCATCGCAGCGGGCGGTATTACCGCCATTGTGTTGAACCTCATTTTTCCTCATGAAAAGTAAACTTCTGCTGTAACCCCCTGCAAAGACGGCGAGAGGCCCGGAACCCTCGCCGCATTTTCTTGTCTCTGTCATGCTAACCTATTGAGAAAGGCCACTGTTTGCGGCATAAACAGGGTATTCTTTTCCCTTTCCCGACGGATATGGATTCAGACGATGAAATTTATCGGCAAAATTTTACTGACACTCCTTCTGCTGTTGGTGCTGGCAATCGTACTGCTTTATGTGGTGTTGCAGACCCATTGGGCCGCAGGCCAGCTTAGCCAGTGGATGAGCAATAACAGCAACTACCGCCTGTCAGTTGAAAAAATTGATCACGCCTGGTCTGAACCCGGCCGCATAACGCTAAACGGCGTGAAATTGGGGCAAAAAAATCAGCCTGATACGCTCAACGCCGCTCAGGTGAATCTGGATCTGAGCTGGCGTCAGATAACAGAACCCCGTTTCTTCGACCGCATTGTGTTGGTCAACGGACGGCTCAATCTCAATCCTTCAGCATTCAATCTCCCTATTCAGGCAAATACGCTTCAGCTCAGTAAAATGGCACTTACCGGTGATGCCGATAGCTGGGCGGTTGATGGTCAACAAGTGAATGCAGGTATCTACCCGTGGCAGCCAAAAGCCGGGCATCTGCTGGGTGAGAATACGGAATTCCAGTTAAGTGCAGCGTTGCTGAGCATCAATGGTATTCCAGCCGAGAATGTTTTAGTGCAAGGGCAAATTAACAATAACCAGCTCACACTAAGCAACTTCGGCGGCGATGTTGCCCGTGGCCAGTTGACGGGAAAAGCCAGCCGGGCACCGGACGGCAGCTGGACAGTTGATAACGTGCGTCTAAGTAATGTGCGGTTACAGACCTCACAATCACTGTCGGTATTCCTGCAGAACCTCCATCAGCAACCGAAAGTCGTGGTTAAACGCTTCGATTTGATCGATGCCCGCCTGCAAGGCAAGGATTGGGCGTTCAGCGATGTTGATCTGTCCGTGAAGGATGTCAGCTTTGAGAAAGGTGACTGGCAGAGTCAGGATGGTGAAATCTCGTTGAATGCCACAGAGATGATAAACGGCAACCTGCACGTTATCGATCCAATCATCAATTTGGACCTTTCCCCCCAAGGGATTGCCATCAAACAGGTAAGTGCCCGCTGGGAAGGTGGCCTGCTGCGAACCACAGGTAACTGGATTCGTGATAGCCGCCGGTTACAGCTGAATGAACTCACCGTTGCCGCACTGGAATATACGCTGCCACAAAACTGGCGTCAGCTTTGGGTCCAAAGCCTGCCGGACTGGCTATCAGAGGTTTACGTCGGGAAGCTAATGACCAACCGCAATTTGATCATTGATATTTCTCCCCAGTTCCCGTTCCAGCTCACCGCACTGGATGGTTTCGGCACCGATTTACTGCTGGCGCGTAATCACCAGTGGGGGATCTGGTCAGGTAAACTGAACCTCAATGCCAGCGACGCTACCTTCAATAAAGTCGATGTGCGACGCCCTTCTCTTGCGCTTGAAGCGTCAGACAGCCAGGTGAAATTTACTGAAATGAGTGCATTCACCAAAGAAGGGCTATTGGAGGCCACGGCCAGCGTGGATCAACAACCACAGCGTAACTTTACTGTGGCGATGAACGGACGCGCCGTTCCTGTCAATGTGCTGGAAACCTGGGGCTGGCCGCATCTAGACCTGCAAGGCAATGCCAATATGCAGCTGAATCTGCAAGGCCAGATGCCCGCCAACGTAGATTTCCAGCCGACGTTAAACGGTAAGCTACACGTTATTTCTGCTGACGGAAAACAGCTGGATCAGCAAATGAGCAAGGGCATTGTGGCTGGCGCGATCGCACCCTAAATAGAACGACACCGCAGCTCTTGAAACAACAAAGGCACTCCATCACGGAGTGCCTTTTGTTTTCGGGAAGGTACCAGGGATCAGTTAATGTGCGGCTCAAGCGGTGCTTCAGGTGCAACCGGCAGGACTAAATAAGTGCCTTCAAAAATAGCGCCGTCAGTTTCATCCCCCAGCAGACTCACCTGGAGCTGAACACGGGCACGACGTCCCTTAGCCAGACGGTCAAGATCACCGCTGATAGAGCTGAGATCGGCGATGGCTCGCGGCCTCCCGGTGACAGGAGCACTATAACGAATATGCGCATCGGCAAGAATTATGGTTCCGCCCAGATGGCGTTCACGCAGCAACAGCCAGATCAATCCCCAACCGGTTAGGGTCGCCAGTGAAAACAGGCTTCCGGCAAACAGGGTGTGATGAGGATTCTGGTTGCCGTTTTCCGGCATGGTTGTCACGAAACGCTGCCCGGTATATTGGCTGATCCGCACGCCCATTTTTTCGCTCAGCGGAATATGGTCGTACCAGGCTTGCTGTAACTGCCCGCACCAGTCGGGGCGGTGTAAAATATCATCCAGTGTTGCTACCGGTTTGATCATCAAAAAATGACGAACCGGTGTCGTTTGCGGGGTGGTGATCTCGCCCTGATTCACAAAGCCAAGTTTGGCAAAGAACTCCACGGCGTCTTCACGCGCGCTACATACCACCCGTTTTACCCCTTCCTGGCGTGCCACGGACTCCAGGGTCATGGCCACCAGTGTCCCCAACCCTTTTGCCTGAACATTCGGGTCAACGGCAAGGAAGCGGATAGAGGCCTCGTTGTCGGCATTGATATATAAACGGCCTACCGCAACGGTTTTACCGCTCTCATCTACCACCATTTGGTGATGTGCCATTGCATCATAGGCATCACGCTCTGAACCTTCCGGCTGACGCAATGGTTTACGCAGCATCTCCCAACGGAAGGAGTAATAGGCAGCCAGCTCTTTTTCAGTAACAGGAACTCTTAAATGGTACATAGATAGGTTCTCTCCGGCGTGATGCCTTTACATTCAGACTTGTAGCCAGAAGGTCACCGGCCCGTCATTAACCAGTGCCACTTTCATATCCGCAGCGAAGCGCCCTGTTTGGGTAATTATTCCCTTTTCACGGCACTCCCCACAAAAATAATCATAGAGTCTTTCCGCTTCCTGAGGCGCAGCCCCTCGGGAGAAGCCGGGGCGGTTGCCCTTCTGCGTATCAGCCACCAGCGTAAACTGGGAAACCACTAACAGGTTGCCGCCCACCTGCTGAACGTTAAGGTTCATCTTGTCGTTCTCATCACTGAAGATACGGTATCCGATCACCTTATCGCACAATTTTTTGGCTTTCTGTTCGTCATCGCCCTGTTCGACACCCAGTAAAATCAATAATCCGGGGCCAATTTCCCCACAAATTTCACCCTCGACAGTGACGCTGGCACTTAATACCCGCTGAATTAATGCAATCATAAATAACCTTCAGACTTTTTTTAAATTATGACTCTTTCACGTTTAACGTCGCGGCGTCAGAGGAGCGCAACTTGCGCAGGGAACGATATTCCCCCAGAGTTACCGTGATCTCAGCCCCCAAAAGCACGATACACCAGCTCACATAAACCCAGAGGAATAATATTGGGATCACTGCCAGAACACCGTAAATCAACTGATAGGACGGGAAGAGTTGTATATAGAGTGCGAAAACTTTTTTGCCCAGTTCAAATAAGGATCCAGCGACCAACGCCCCTACCAGTGCATCCAAAGGCGGAACACGTACAGTAGGTACCACCTGATACAGCAGCCAGAATGAGATCCAGGAAATGAGTAAAGGCAGAACGCGCAGGGTGTGATCGATAACCGAATGAACCCCATTGATGCGCAGCCAGTTCAGGGACAAAAGGTAGGAGCTGATCGCCACGCTGGCCACCAGCAGAATCGGTCCCAGTGTTAATACCATCCAGTAAACTGCAAACGAAAAGACAATCGGCCTTTTGGTTTTACTGTTCCAGATTTTGTTCAACACACTGTCAACGGAGGCGATAAGTAACAGGGCGGTGACAATCAGCCCACAGGTACCCACTGCTGTCATTTTGCTGGAGTTGGCAACAAACTGTTCCAGATAACGCTGGATCACATCCCCCGTAGCGGGCATAAAATTATTGAAAATAAAGGTCTTTAGCTGAGCGCTGATCTCTGAAAATACCGGAAATAAAGCAAATAAAGAGAAGACCACAGCGATGAGCGGAACTAATGACAGCAGAGATACATAAGCCAGATGCCCTGCCAGCATCGTCAGGCCATCTTTATCCGCGCGCTTAAGTAACAGGTGTACGAAGTGCAAACCCGTTTTAACACGATGCCACAGTGTTCTCATTCACACTCCACTCACGAAAACCAGGCAGGTGCAGTAGTTTTATCTTCTACCAGTACCGCTTCAATGCCCATTAACCTCGCCGCTTCGACGTTTTCGATAACATCATCAAAGAAAACAGCCTGGCTGGCCGTCACGCCTTCCTGCCCGAGCACATACTCAAAAATGCGGGGTTCCGGTTTACGCATGCCCAAATCTTGCGAAAGATAGAGCGCATCGGTATTGGCTGCAATTTCAGGATAATGTGCAGGCCAGTAGTTGAGATGCAGGCGGTTAGTGTTCGACAGCACAACCACGCGGTGCCCTTGCTCGCGCAATCTCTTAAAAATATCGATAACTTCAGTTCGCAAGCCAACAAATACCGCCTGCCAACCCAGACTGAATTGTTCAAAACTCAGCGCAATGCCCATCTCATGGCTGAGTTCTGCGGCAAACTCTTCGTCGCTTATCTCGCCCCGCTCATGTTTCTGAAACACCTCTCCCATTGAAAATCGTTCGCTCAGGGTCGCGAGAGGGGTGCCGCTGAGATTGCTCCATACGCCGAGTACACGTTTGAAATCGATATCAATAATGACGTTGCCCATATCAAAAATGTACAGCATTGCACGCTCCTGATTTCAAAGATGATGTTTAACTCTAGCGGGAAAAGATACACATGAACAGAGAGGGAAGTATGAAGCTGCAACGTAATGTCAGAAAAAAGTATAAAAAAAACAGGGCACCCTAAAGTGCCCTGTTCTATTGAAAACGGCTTGCGTTAAAGAGGCTTAAGCTTCTTTAGGACCACGCATAGCACGTTTACGGTCATTCTCGGTCAGGTGACGTTTACGAATACGCACAGACTGAGGAGTTACTTCGACCAGTTCGTCATCATCGATGAATTCCAGAGCTTGCTCCAGAGACATTTTGATGGCCGGAACCAGAGTCGTTGCTTCATCAGTACCAGACGCACGCATGTTGGTCAGTTTCTTACCGGTCAGGCAGTTCACGGTCAGGTCGTTAGAACGTGAGTGAATACCGATGATTTGGCCTTCGTACACTTCTGCGCCGTGGCCCAGGAATAATTTACCGCGGTCCTGAAGGCTGTACAGTGCGAACGCGACAGCTTTGCCCTGACCGTTGGAGATCAGTACGCCGTTCTGACGTTGGCCGATTTCGCCTGGACGCACATCATCGTAGTGACTGAATGTAGAGTACAGCAGGCCAGTACCGGAAGTCATGGTCATGAATTCAGTACGGAAGCCGATCAGACCACGTGCTGGGATCAGGTAATCCAGACGGATACGACCTTTGCCGTCAGGGATCATGTCCTTAACGTCGCCCTTACGCTCACCCATGGCTTGCATGACTGAACCCTGGTGCTGTTCTTCGATATCCAGAGTCACGTTTTCGAATGGCTCTTGTTTACGACCATCAATCATCTTATTGATAACTTTTGGACGAGAAACAGCAATTTCGAAACCTTCACGACGCATGTTTTCGATCAGAACTGACAGGTGAAGTTCACCACGGCCGGATACGCGGAACGCATCAGCGTCTTCAGTTTCTTCAACACGCAGTGCAACGTTGTGCACCAGTTCTTTGTTCAGGCGGTCAAGAATCTGACGTGAAGTCACATACTTACCTTCTTTACCACAGAACGGAGAGGTGTTTACGCAGAAGTACATGGTTACTGTTGGTTCATCAACAGACAACGCAGGCAGCGCTTCAACCGCTTGCACGTCACAAACGGTATCAGAGATGTTCAGCTCGCCCAGACCGGTGATTGCAATGATGTCGCCTGCTTCAGCCAGTTGAGTTTCGATACGCTCCAGACCCATGTGGCCCAGTACTTTGCCGACTTTACCGTTACGGGTTTTGCCTTCGCTATCAATGATAGTGACTTGCTGATTAGGCTTAACCACACCGCGTTTGATACGACCAATGCCGATAACGCCAACGTAGTTGTTGTAGTCCAGCTGAGAAATCTGCATCTGGAGTGGGCCGTCACGGTCAACTTTAGGTGCTTCAACGTGGTCTACGATTGCCTGGTACAGCGGGGTCATGTCTTCGGCCATATCGTTATGGTCGGTACCCGCGATACCCAACAGGGCAGATGCATAGATAATTGGGAAGTCGAGTTGCTCGTCAGTCGCGTCGAGGTTAACGAACAGGTCGAAGACCTGATCAACAACCCAGTCAGGACGTGCGCCAGGACGGTCAACTTTGTTGATTACCACGATCGGTTTCAGACCATTAGCAAAAGCTTTTTTGGTCACGAAACGGGTTTGCGGCATTGGGCCATCCATTGCATCCACAACCAGCAGCACCGAGTCGACCATTGACATCACACGCTCAACCTCGCCGCCGAAGTCGGCGTGTCCCGGGGTATCAACGATGTTGATGCGGTAGTCTTTCCAATTAATGGCGGTGTTTTTTGCGAGGATGGTGATCCCACGCTCTTTCTCCAAATCGTTGGAGTCCATTACGCGTTCGGTTGCTTCTACACGCTCTCCGAAAGTACCGGATTGTTGGAGCAACTTGTCGACCAGGGTAGTTTTACCATGGTCAACGTGGGCAATAATGGCGATGTTACGCAAATTTTCGATCACAGCTTTGCCTCAGGCATTAGAAATAGCGCGCTATTGTACACGTATTAAGCGAGGTTCTAAACAAGATCACAAGGATCTTATCGAAACAACTCGTGGATGGTTACTTTGTGATCCCTTTCACGGTGCAAAGAGACCTCTCAGCCGCCACAGTGCACCAAAACAGTGCTTCACGTCTCAGTGCAAGCACCAAAAAAGTGCAAAAATTCCGTTATGGTGCATACTCGTAAGGTGCAAAAGCCCCTTAAAATGGCGTTGTTTGCATTTTCTCAAAGTTGGCACAGATTTCGCTATTACTTTTACAGGGTGAAAAGAGTCTTATCAGAGCCATAAAAAGCTGTTTAGGCCACACGCCAGTTCCAGTAGGGTTGTTATTTCAATTCAATGCCAACTAAATGGTTATTCGTTCCACGACGATAATGAGAAATTCGGGAGAACTAGTATGTCCGCTGAACACGTTTTGACGATGCTGAATGAGCATGAAGTGAAATTCGTAGATTTACGTTTCACTGATACCAAAGGCAAAGAACAGCACGTCACCATTCCATCTCACCAGGTTAATGCTGACTTCTTTGAAGAAGGCAAAATGTTTGATGGTTCTTCAATCGGTGGTTGGAAAGGGATTAACGAATCAGACATGGTTCTGATGCCTGACGCGAGCACGGCTGTTCTCGACCCATTCTACGAAGAACAAACTCTGATCATCCGTTGCGATATCCTTGAACCAACCACGCTGCAAGGTTATGACCGCGACCCACGCTCTACCTCCAAGCGTGCAGAAGATTTCCTGCGCTCTTCAGGGATCGCGGACACCGTTCTTTTCGGGCCCGAGCCAGAATTCTTCCTGTTTGATGATGTGCGCTTTGGCAGCAGCATCTCCGGTTCCCACGTTGCAATCGATGATATCGAAGGCGCCTGGAACTCAGGTACCAAATACGAAGGCGGCAACAAAGGTCACCGTCCGGCAGTTAAAGGCGGTTACTTCCCGGTTCCACCGGTTGACTCAGCACAAGACCTCCGTTCTACCATGTGTCTGACCATGGAAGAGATGGGCCTGGTTGTTGAAGCTCATCACCACGAAGTGGCCACTGCAGGTCAGAACGAAGTGGCTACCCGCTTCAATACCATGACCAAGAAAGCTGACGAAATCCAAATCTACAAATACGTGGTGCACAACGTAGCCCACGCATTTGGTAAAACGGCCACCTTTATGCCGAAGCCAATGTTTGGCGATAACGGCTCCGGTATGCACTGCCATATGTCTTTGTCCAAGAACGGTAATAACCTGTTCTCTGGCGACAAATACGGCGGCCTGTCCGAAATGGCTCTGTTCTACATCGGCGGTATCATCAAGCATGCTAAAGCCATCAACGCCTACGCTAACCCGACAACTAACTCCTACAAGCGCTTGGTTCCGGGCTACGAAGCACCAGTAATGTTGGCTTACTCTGCACGTAACCGTTCAGCTTCTATCCGTATTCCACACGTATCCAGCCCTAAAGCGGTACGTATCGAAGCGCGTTTCCCTGATCCAGCAGCTAACCCATACCTGGCGTTCGCAGCATTGCTGATGGCAGGCCTTGACGGCGTCATCAACAAGATCCACCCGGGCGATGCGATGGATAAAAACCTGTATGACCTGCCACCAGAAGAAGAAGCTGAGATTCCAAAAGTTGCAGGCTCTCTGGAAGAAGCACTGAATGCACTGAACGAAGACCGCGAGTTCCTGACCCGTGGCGGCGTATTCACCGACGATGCTATCGACGCGTATATCGCTCTGCGTAAAGAAGAGATGGACCGCGTTCGTATGACTCCGCACCCGGTTGAGTTCGAACTGTACTACAGCGTTTAATGCATCACCCTGCGCCAGCTCAGGCAGGCGCAGACGCAATACCCGACTGAAGGCCCCAGGTTAAAGACCTTCAGCGTCTGAATAAGTAAGACGTATTTTGTTGCCGTGGAAACTTTAAGCCCATCTCCGGATGGGCTTTTTTCTCCACACTCTTTCCTGCTTAACCAATCTGACCCGTGAATTCACCGGGTGGCCGGATAAAATGCACCGATCAGGTGCGGGAGACTGCGGTATGGCAACTGGCAAGCTGCCCGATGCTGGGCAGATCCTGAATTCCCTCATCAACAGCATTCTGTTGTTGGATGACGAGTTGGCTGTGCATTATGCCAACCCGGCAGCACAGCAACTGTTGGCACAAAGTTCCCGCAAACTGTTTGGTACGCCTTTGCCGGAACTGGTGGGCTATTTCTCACTGAATATCGACCTGATGCGTGAAAGTCTGCATGCCGGACAGGGGTTTACAGACAGTGAAGTGACATTAGTGGTTGATGGCCGAGCACACGTTCTCTCTTTGACCGCTCAGGCGCAGCCGGATGGCTTTATTTTGATTGAGCTGGCGCCGATGGATAATCAGCGTCGTCTGAGTCAGGAACAGCTTCAACATGCTCAGCAAGTCGCTGCGCGGGATTTGATCCGCGGACTGGCGCACGAAATCAAGAACCCGCTCGGTGGGCTGCGTGGCGCAGCCCAACTTTTGTCACGCGCATTACGGGACCCGGCACTTCTGGAATACACCAAAGTCATCATTGAACAGGCAGACCGCCTGCGTAATCTGGTGGACCGTTTGCTTGGCCCTCAGCGCCCAAGCCAGCATATTACCCAAAGTATTCACCAGGTTGCCGAGCGAGTTTGCCAGTTAGTGTCGATGGAGAAACCTGACAACGTGCAGCTGATTCGTGATTACGATCCAAGCTTGCCGGAACTGGCGCATGACCCGGATCAAATAGAACAAATTTTACTCAACATCACCCGCAATGCTTTACAGGCTCTGGGTGAAGAAGGCGGCTCTATTACATTGCGCACGCGCACTGCTTTTCAAATTACCCTGCACGGCGTGCGTTACCGCCTGGCGGCCCGGATAGATATTGAAGATAACGGCCCCGGCGTACCGGCACATTTGCAGGATACCCTTTTTTACCCCATGGTCAGTGGCCGCGAAGGGGGTACAGGTTTGGGCCTCTCCATCGCACGCAGTTTGATTGACCAGCATTCGGGTAAAGTTGAATTTAACAGTTGGCCAGGTCATACCGAATTCTCGGTTTACCTGCCTATTCGCCAGTGAGGTTCTTATGCAACGAGGGATAGTCTGGATCGTCGATGACGATAGCTCCATCCGCTGGGTACTTGAACGCGCGCTCACTGGAGCGGGCTTAAGTTGTACCGCCTTCGATAGCGGCAATGACGTGCTTGAAGCCATTGCGACTCAAACTCCTGACGTATTGTTATCTGATATTCGCATGCCTGGCATGGATGGCTTAGCGCTGCTAAAACAGATAAAACAGCGTCATCCTATGCTCCCGGTCATCATAATGACGGCGCATTCAGATTTGGATGCCGCCGTCAGCGCCTATCAGCAAGGGGCATTTGATTATCTGCCAAAACCTTTCGATATCGATGAGGCGGTGGCGCTGGTAGAGCGCGCCATCAGTCACTATCAGGAACAGCAGCAACCAGCGAGGACCCAACCGGCAAACGGCCCGACGGCGGATATTATTGGTGAAGCGCCGGCGATGCAGGATGTGTTCCGCATCATTGGCCGCCTTTCCCGCTCATCGATCAGCGTCCTGATCAACGGCGAGTCAGGTACCGGTAAAGAGTTGGTCGCCCATGCCCTGCACCGCCACAGTCCGAGGGCTAAAGCGCCGTTTATCGCGCTGAATATGGCGGCGATCCCAAAAGATTTGATTGAGTCAGAACTGTTTGGGCATGAGAAAGGCGCATTTACCGGCGCGAACACTGTCCGTCAAGGGCGCTTCGAACAGGCCGATGACGGCACGTTGTTCCTGGACGAAATTGGCGATATGCCACTTGACGTGCAAACCCGCCTGCTGCGCGTGCTGGCTGACGGGCAGTTTTACCGCGTCGGTGGGTATGCACCGGTGAAAGTCGATGTACGTATCATTGCCGCTACCCACCAAAATCTTGAACTGCGTGTGCAGGAAGGCAAATTCCGTGAGGACTTATTCCATCGCCTGAACGTCATACGTGTGCACCTGCCACCGCTGCGTGAACGTCGCGAGGATATTCCGCGCCTGGCGCGTTATTTCCTGCAAGTTGCCGCGAAAGAGCTGGGCGTGGAAGCCAAAAATCTGCATCCTGAAACCGAAACCGCCCTGACCCGCCTGCCCTGGCAGGGTAACGTTCGGCAGTTAGAAAACACCTGCCGCTGGCTGACGGTGATGGCGGCCGGACAGGAAGTACTGATACAGGATTTGCCGAGCGAACTGTTTGAAAGTTCGGCGCCGGAATCAGGCGGGCAAAGTTTGCCGGACAGCTGGGCAACGTTGCTGGCGCAGTGGGCCGACCGCGCGCTGCGTTCCGGTCATCAAAACCTGCTTTCGGAAGCTCAACCCGAAATGGAACGCACGCTTTTGACCACCGCGTTACGCCATACTCAGGGCCATAAACAGGAAGCTGCGCGTCTGCTGGGTTGGGGGCGTAATACCCTGACCCGAAAGTTGAAAGAACTGGGGATGGAATAACCGCTCTTTCGTAAACAAAAACAGCCGCTTGGCGGCTGTTTTGCTTTTCAGGGAGGCGGTTATCAGATCACGCGGGAAAACTGTTGCTGACGAACCTGCCGGCGCAGATAAACGTCAAAGCACATGCACACATTGCGGATCAGCAGGCGGCCCTGCGGGGTAACACGAATATTATCCTGACTTACCTCCACCAGCCCGTCTTTGGCCAGCGGTGCCAGCAACGCTAAGTCTTCAGAAAAGTAGTCATTGAACTCAATATCATAGCGTTTCTCAACATCCGCAAAGTCCAGTTCAAAATGACAAATCAATGCCTTGATCACATCGCGACGCAGACAGTCATCAGTTGTCATCTCAAGGCCACGCCACAAGGCATTGCCCTGCTTTTCTACACGCGCGTAATAGGTTTTCAGGTCTTTTTCGTTCTGCGCATAGGTGTCGCCCAACATACTGATAGCCGAAACGCCCAGCCCCAGTAAATCACTTTCACCCTGCGTGGTGTAGCCCTGGAAATTGCGATGCAATTTTCCTTCGCGCTGAGCCACGGCCAGTTCGTCGTCCGGACGGGCGAAGTGATCCATGCCAATAAAGCGATAACCAGAACCTGTCAGGGAAGCGATGGTCTCCTGCAAAATACGCAGTTTTTCCTCTGCGCCCGGTAAATCTTCGTCTTTGATTTTGCGCTGTGCGGCAAACAGTTTCGGCATATGCGCATAATTGAACACGCTGAGCCGATCAGGGTTGAGCTCAGCCACGCGTTGCAACGTGTAGGCAAAACTCTCCGCCGTTTGTTTCGGCAGGCCGTAAATCAGGTCAATATTGGTGGAGTTAAAGCCCAGTGCTTTAGCACGGGCGATCAGTGCAAAAATAAATGCTTCATCCTGCTCACGGTTCACAAGTCGTTGAACTTCTTTGTTGAAATCCTGCACGCCCATACTCAGACGATTAAAACCTTCCTGGCGAAGATGGTCGAGCACATCGAGCTCAATTTCACGGGGATCCAGCTCCAGGGACATCTCTGCGTCGGGCATGAAGTCGAAATGACTGCGCAGCAGGCCCATCAGACGGCTTATCTGCGCTTTATTCAGATAAGTGGGCGTACCCCCCCCCCAATGGAGTTGAGTGACCTGACGGCCTTTAAACAGCTCCGCACGCTGACGGATTTCCTGCTCAAGAACATTAAGATACTCTTCAGCTTTATGCTGCTGACGGGTGACCAGCTTGTTGCAACCGCAGAAATAGCAGAGCTTATGGCAAAAGGGGATATGGACATACAAGGAGAGTGAGCGGTCAGGATAGCGCAATGCAGCACGCTGGAAAGCAGCGTCATCGTAGCTCTCACTGAACTCCAGCGCTGTTGGATAGGAAGTATAGCGCGGACCTGAATAGTTATATTTCTGGATCAGCGCCAAATCCCAGACCGTAGACTGCTGTGATTCCGCTTTTGAAGACGCAGCGTTCGTTGACATAATAAGTGCTCACTCCTTGCGGCGTCTGTTTCTGCCGGTTCGCCTGACAGGCAGAGGTTTACTCTGCCGGACAGTGCGCGCATGAAACAAACGAGCTTTGGTTTTCGATAACCGGCGTAGTTTAACGAATAACCAAAGCAGATAACATGCGAAGAGTAAGGCTATTGCTGTCGGGATGACCCAGCGCAAGTTTTAGAAACCTTCTTTCGGGTCCCCACGTTTCAGCAACTGCATCATGTCTTCGTTCTTGCTCTTCTCTTCCACTTCGTCATCTTCATCGCCAAGTTCAATGCCCAGCAATTCCATCAGTGCGTCAATGCGGTCCAGCGTTTGATCGACGTAAGACTGATCTTCCGCGCTCAGTTTTTCACCGTCATCCAGTTTATCGAGCAGGCTGTCCAGACGTGGGTCATTTTCAAGCAGCGTCAGCTCTTCTTCTGGTGGCAGTTGCGATTTAATTTCCGCTTCAACTTGCGGCTTGGCTGCTTTCTTCGCTTTTGGGGCATTATTGAAAACAGTTTCTACCACCAGCGGAACGGATTTTTTGCTGCCGATGCGTGGATCTGCGTTTTTAGCTGCGGCACCATTTTGTTTCTTTTCACCGTCCGGATTGGCACGCGAACCTGCTTTACGGCCACGGCGGCGATTGTCGCGCTTACGTTCACGCGCTTCGATATCAAGCTCGACGCGATTTTTTTTTCTCTTTGGTTTTGCTGTCGCGGTATTGGCGCGTGGGGCTTTCGCTGGCTGTTTCATGGCATCTGCTCTTAGGTGTGTTCAATTAGTATAGATTTGCGCCGGAATCTAGCAGAAAGCGCACAAAGAAAAAAGGCAGCAAGTAAGCCTTGCTGCCTTTTTCTTTCCTCCATCGGAAGGATATTCTTACACCACTTTCCCTGTACGGCTTCAACGTCCCGGTTTTTCCTTTGCCTTTCAATGCTTCCAGCACTGATCTTCCCTGCATTGCGATGCTTTTCCTGTTATCCCTGAAGGCTAATTCATCCGTGCTTCCATTCTTGCCTTCATCGCGTTAAGAAGTACTTTACCCCAATGGCGTAAAGGCTCAAGATAGCCGCCGCATGACCGGAGTTCGATGTTTTATCCATTCCGGCATCCTTATGAATTTAAAAACTTTTGAAAATCACGGCGCGAAATAAAGCGTGATAGCCCGCATTTTGAATGGCAAATGTCTTACAACATGAAGGAATTTTTTCCACACCTTCATCTCTGTGGCCCCTACTCATCATCATTCGGATTATAAAAACAGAAACGCATCCCGCTCCTGTTGCAGCTATAATCGCCAGCCAGACCCCCAAGCCTCACGGAGATGCACGTTTTGACCAGCCAAACTTACAACTATCATATGACCCATTTTGTCATGAGCGCCCCGGACATCCGGCATCTGCCAAGTGATGAAGGCATTGAAGTCGCATTTGCTGGTCGTTCAAACGCCGGCAAATCCAGCGCGCTGAATACGCTGACCCAACAGAAAAGCCTGGCACGTACCAGTAAAACACCTGGGCGCACGCAGCTGATTAACCTGTTTGAAGTAGAGCCAGGCATTCGCTTGGTCGATCTGCCAGGTTATGGTTATGCGCAAGTTCCGGAAGAGATGAAGCGTAAATGGCAGAAAGCCCTTGGCGAATATCTGCAAATGCGTAATTCCCTGAAAGGGTTAGTGGTGCTGATGGATATCCGTCACCCGCTCAAAGATCTTGACCGCCAGATGGTCTCGTGGGCAGTCGCTGTCGGTACGCCAGTCATGCTATTGCTGACTAAGTGCGACAAACTCTCTTCCGGTGCCCGGCAGGCGCAGGTCAAGATGGTTCGCGAAACTGTTAAAGAATTTATGGGGAATATTCAGGTAGAAGCGTTCTCCTCGCTGAAAAAAGTGGGCGTAGACAAATTAACCGATAAGCTGAACACCTGGTTCAACGAAATACCACCGGAAGTTCTGCAAGATGAGATTTCTGGCGAATAGTCTCCATCTGTTGCTTCAGGCAATGGAATGGCGGATTTAACGAAAGTTGGAGTTTCACGTGTCAGGTATTGAAGGGCGCCAATGGGGCGCCTTTTTTTATGGCGAAAATTGAGATGGGACGTAAGAAAAAACAATAAAAAACGCCCCAGACATAAATGCCTGGGGCGGCTAAAAAATTCAGCTAAATCCGATTACGTGAAGTAAAAGGTCTGAAAGATAGAACATCTTACCTCTGTACCCTACAAGCGAGACTTTACCTCATTTTATGAGCAGGAAAAAGCCTTTTTTGTAGTTTACTTACACAAAACTTGCGGGTTATGCGATCAACCTCATAAATTTTTCATGAAATTATGTAGCTTAATTACAGAAACCGCTTGATTTATCTTCACTTAGTGAGCTTCATCCCAATTTTTACCTACGCCCACCTCAACGTTGAGCGGAACGGCCAGCTTCATGCTCCCTTCCATCAGGCTACGCACCTTTTCGCTAACGGCTTCAACATCATCGTTATGTACTTCAAAAACCAGTTCATCGTGAACCTGCATGATAATGCGGGCACGTGGCGCCTCAGGTTCCAGTAACCAATCAGCGACTTTGTTCATCGCACGCTTGATGATATCAGCGGCCGTCCCCTGCATCGGGGCGTTGATCGCTGCCCGCTCGGCACCCTTACGGCGCATAGCGTTGCTCGACTTGATATCTGGCAGGTAGAGACGGCGACCATCCAGCGTCTCGACATACCCCTTCTCAGAGGCCTGTGCGCGAGTACGCTCCATATATTCCAACACGCCAGGATAGCGTTCGAAGTACAGATCCATATAGCGCTGGGACTCTTTACGCGGAATATTGAGCTGACGCGATAGGCCAAAAGCGCTCATACCGTAAATCAGGCCAAAGTTAATGGCCTTCGCACTGCGACGCTGCTCACCGGTGACATTATCCAATGGCGTGCCAAACACCTCTGCCGCCGTCGCTTTATGAATGTCTTTACCTTCCGCAAACGCCTTCAAAAGACCTTCATCCTTCGAAAGGTGCGCCATGATGCGTAGCTCAATTTGCGAGTAGTCGGCGGCCACAATGCAGTGGTCCTTCGGCGCAATAAAAGCCTGGCGAATACGGCGGCCCTCTTCATTACGCACCGGGATATTTTGCAGGTTAGGATCACTGGAAGACAAACGCCCGGTGGCTGTTACCGCCTGATGATAGGACGTGTGTACGCGACCCGACTGCGGATTAATCATCAGCGGTAGCTTGTCGGTATAAGTCGATTTCAGTTTCGCCAGACCACGATATTCCAAAATCACCTTGGGCAACGGATAATCCAACGCCAATTCGGCCAGCACTTCTTCGTTAGTCGAAGGGGCTCCGCCAGGCGTTTTCTTCAGAATGGGCAGCTTTTGCTTTTCATACAAGATGGCCTGCAGCTGCTTGGTCGAAGAGAGATTAAAAGGCTCTTCGGCCAGTTCATGGGCTTTACTTTCCAGCTCAGCCAGACGCAAGGTTAGCTCTTTAGAGTGCGTAGCCAGAATATGCTGGTCGATTAACACGCCGGTACGCTCGATATGTGACAACACAGGAACCAGCGGCATTTCGATATCAGTAAAGACCGTCGTAAGCTCTTTGCTTTCCTGGATTTTCGGCCAGAGCGTCTGATGTAACTGCAGGGTGACATCGGCATCTTCAGCGGCATAAGGCGCTGCCTGCTCCAGCGCAATCTGGTTAAAAGTAAGCTGGTTTTTACCTTTACCGGCAATTTCTTCAAAGCTCACCGTTTTATGGCCAAGATACCGATCGGCCAGGCTATCCATGTCGTGGCGGCCGGATACGCTGTCAAGCACATAGGACTCAAGCATGGTATCGAAAGCGATGCCTTTCATCTCGATGTCATATCGCAACAAAACCCCGCGGTCGAACTTAAGGTTCTGCCCGACTTTCAGCTGCTTTTCATCTTCCAGCAAAGGTTTTAGCTGAGCCAATACGGTATTGCGATCAAGCTGCACCGGAGAATCGAGATAATCATGGGCGACAGGAAGATAAGCCGCTTTGCCCGGTTCCACGGCAAATGAGAGACCAATCAGATTCGCAGTAAGCGTATCCAGACCGTCAGTTTCAGTATCGAAAGCAAAAACGTCAGAGGCTTTCAGATAGCCTATCCACTCATCCAGCGTCGCCTGATCGAGGATAGTCACGTAGCCGTCCTGAGAGAGCTGGGCGCGTTCGACAGGATCATTAACAACAATATCAATTTCCGCAGTGCCCTTTTTCTTTCCTGGTGCCGCTTTTACAGCACCCTTCTTACCACTCAGCCAGGTACCCGCTTCAACATCCGCTAACCAACGCTTAAATTCATATCGGGCAAACAGGGTTTGCAACTCAGCGGCATCCGGTTCGATGACATTGAGTTTGTCGCAGGTGATATCCAGCTCGACGTCTGTTTTGATGGTTGCCAGCTGGTAAGAGAGGTAAGCCACCTCTTTATTTTCACCCAGTTTAGCCGCCATGGTTTTGGCACCACGGAAACTGAGTGTGGCGATTTTATCCAGATCCGCATAGAGCGCATCAAGGCCGCCAATACCCTGCAATAATGCCTGAGCCGTTTTCTCACCTACACCGGGAACACCTGGAATGTTATCCGAGGAATCGCCCATCAGTGCCAGAAAATCAATAATTAACTCGGGGGGTACGCCGTATTTCTCGACCACTTCATCTGGCCCGAGAATCGCATTAATCATGGTGTTTATCAGGGTGACGCCTGGGGTAACTAACTGCGCCATATCTTTATCGCCGGTACTGATAAGCACGGCATGGCCAGCCTTTTCAGCTTCAAGAGCCAGAGTGCCTATTACGTCATCCGCCTCTACGCCGGAAACAACCAGTAGCGGCAGCCCCATGGCTTTGACCATCTGATGCAGCGGCTCAATCTGAGCACGTAGATCGTCGGGCATCGGTGGACGGTGAGATTTATATTGGGCAAAAAGTTCGTCACGGAAGGTTTTGCCCTTCGCATCAAAAACGACGGCAACATGGCTTGGCGTGTATTGCAGCAACAGACTGCGCAGCATGTTCAGCACACCGTACATCGCACCCGTCGGTTCGCCGGCCGAGTTGGTCAGCGGTGGAAACGCATGGTAGGCGCGGTAAAGGTAAGACGAACCGTCTACCAAGATAAGTGGATTTTCTGCTATCTGGGCCATAACTCTTCTTTATTCGTGATCGGACATCCCCTAAGGATGCCATAGCTGGGGATAAAGGCGAACCATGAGAGAGAAATTGGTAACAAACTTGCGAGGGATCTCGCGGGATCATCCTGTGGATAACTGTGTGAGTAAAAAAACTCCCATTGAGATAATTAGATTGAACGGAGACAGATTAAATAATTTTCACTCAGACTTTCATGAAGTTAACATCATGAATATTGCAATATCACTGTCACGTAACTTTAATCGCTAATGTGGATATAATAAAATAAAATTTATAAAATCATTTGAATTCGGTATATATCTTCCGACAAATTTAACGGTATTTATTGTTATGACTATCGGTAACAGAAAATAAAAACGCCAGCACCTGGCTGGCGTTTATCTTAGAAAAGATTACTTCTTGGCAGACAGAAAGTTGATCACATCAGAATACTGTTTGACGTACATGTCCATTGAGCTGGTATCAAGGCCGTCATTTTTAACCATATATTTGCCATTCACAAATACAGATGGCACACCCTGTAAACCGAGATCAGCAGCAGCTTTCTCTTGTTGTACAACCAGGGATTTCACAACAAAACTGTTGAGCGCGGAATCATACTCTTCGCCCTTAACACCGGCCTGAATAAACACCTTACGAATATCATCAGGCGATTGTACTGACTGTTGTTTCTGTACCGCTTCAAACATCAGTGGACTCACTTTGTCTTCCACACCCAGCGCAATGGCGACAGCCCAGGCCTGAGTTAATTGCTTGCCCAATGGTCCCAGGAATTCAACGTGGTATTTTGCGTATTTCACATCTTTAGGCAGATTCTTTTTAATACTGTCTGAAACATGCCATACCTGCTCGAACTGATAACAGTGCGGGCAATAGAATGAGAAGAACTCAAGAACCTGAGGCTCACCCGCGACAGGTTTGTCCAGCGTAACGTATTGCGCGCCATTAGAAAACTGTGCGGCCGTTGCGCTAAATGCCATTACCATACCAATAAGTGCCAGGAATACCTTTTTCATATAAAGCCTATCTCCAATTAATTAAACTTTTAACGTTTATTCACGACTCAGTACATTGGCATCAACTGTAGCGGTGGTGCCCTTAATTTTTTAACTTGCTCAGTAAATGCAGCAGCCTGGCCTAGCCAGAAATCTTCGTCTTTCATCCATGGAAAACTTTTAGGAAATGCCGGATCTTCCCAGCGTCGGGCAACCCATGCCAGATAATAGACCATACGCATGGCCCGCAGTGGTTCGATTAGCGACAACTGGCGGGTATCGAACTCAGCGAACTCTCCATAGGCCTCCAGCAATATATCCAGCTGAAGTCGCTGTTCGCTGGTATCCCCATGTAACAGCATCCACAAATCCTGTACTGCTGGGCCATTGCGGGCATCATCCAGATCGACAAACAATGGACCATCACGCCAGAGAATATTCCCTGGGTGGCAATCACCGTGTAAACGCAGCGGTTGCCAGTCATCATGCCAATATTCGCTGATTGTCGCGATGAGCGTATCTGTAGTAGCAAGGAATGAGGCACGTTGACGCTTAGGAATTAGCGAGGTGCTTTCGAAGACGATACGGGGTTGAGTGAGGTATTCATCCAGACCCATTGTTGGCCTGACTTTGAACAGACTGTCGCTCCCAACCTGATGAATGCGGCCCAGAAAACGCCCTACCCACTCTAGTTGGTCAAGATTATCAATTTCATATTGACGGCCGCCTACGCTTGGAAACACAGTGAACAAGTAACCCTGATGAGAGTGAAGGGTTTGCCCCTGTATATTCAGTGGCGCGACGGCGGGGATTTCCGCTTCAGACATATCCAGTGAAAAAGCGTGTTCCTCAAGAATTTGGGCTTCACTCCAGCGTTCAGGGCGATAGAACTTCACCACATAGCGCTTTTTGTCTTCACACAAAAACTGATAAACACGGTTTTCATAACTGTTTAATGCAATCAACCCTGACTCAGCCATCAGGCCAACGCTGTCTAACGCATCAAGGATGAGATCTGGCGACAATGCCTGAAAATTGAAAGCAGAATTATTCATAATTTCATTCAGATAAGCCGCACGGAAAATGATAGTGCGAAATAGTATCATCTATTTTTGGCATGTCGCATGAAGTTCACATAAGTTTACATCAATCCTTGATGATCCCGCGGGCGCGTAAAATAGCGGTTTTGAAATCATCTTCGTAGTCTTTTTTCAGGCCAGGGATCTCAGCCGTACTCTCACTACCACGCATTTTAAGGTGATAAATCAACATATCGTCGCTTAGATCGGCAAGCGGCCCTTGATAGCCGCACTCGGTCGCCAGTTTCTGCAAAAATTGCAGCAAGTTAAGCTCAGAATCGTTCTTCCAGGCTGGGTGGAGTAATTCAATCAGCTCATTAACGCGATGCTCTTTCATAATAAATTCCTTTCATGTGCAGTAGTCACACAAAATATCAGGCTTATAAGATCAGCGAAAGCAGGAGTTATAAAGCTTGAGTAAAACCTGCCACTTATAAGGTTTATCGTTACAATTGCCAGAGTGATAGCTTTCAGAGGAACATATGATGGCCAGGAGCGATATTACAGGCATTATTTTAGCGGGCGGGCGTTCAACCCGAATGGGGGAGGATAAGGGATTGGTAAAAATCGACGGAAAGCCTTTATTCCAACGCATTGCTGAAAGACTTGATCCGATGGTCAGTAAGATATTAATTAACAGTAACCAAAATCAGCATCTCTATGGGCAACATTTTGAAGTCATACCTGATATGACTCAGGACTATTCTGGCCCTTTAGCCGGAATGTTGGCCGGGCTAAAAGCCGCTACAACCCAATGGGCGCTGTTTGTCCCCTGTGATGTACCCGCATTCCCTGTGAACCTGGCTGAAGCATTTTGGCAGCACAAAGATGGACAACAGGCATTGTATGCCAGAGATCTGCATCGGGAGCATCCGACACTCTGTTTATTGAATAAAAACCTGATCCCTGCTTTAGAAAAATATCTCATTAGCGGAGAACGCAAAGTGATGTTTTTCTTCAACAAAATAAACGCCATGCCCATTACGTTCCATGAGAGAAATGCATTCGCTAATCTCAATACTCCGGCAGATATCATTCAATGGCAAGATAGACAGGGTGATGTGTAATGAAGGTTAACTCATCAATTCCTTTGCTTGGGATCGTTGCCTACAGTGGCACCGGCAAAACCACGCTCTTAAAACAACTCATCCCCTATCTGAGCAGTCAGGGAGTTCGGGTGGGATTGATTAAACATACGCATCATGATGTGGATGTTGATACGCCAGGTAAGGACAGCTTCGAGCTCAGAAAAGCGGGAGCACATCAGACTATGGTAGCGAGTCATCAACGATGGGCGCTGATGACGGAAACGCCCGCGCAGGAAACGCTCAATCTGCAGTATCTCGCCAGCCGTTTCGACAGCAGCTCGCTGGATATGATCTTAGTAGAAGGTTTCAAACATGAGGATATTGACAAAATAGTGCTCTATCGCGAGGGGTTCGCGAAGCCATTTGAGGGCTTGATCGATAGCAGAGTTATCGCAGTCGCAAGTAATGGCTATCTGAACCACAATTTACCGCTTCTGGATCTCAATAATACGGCAGTTATTGGTCAGTTTATAATCCAATGGCTGGCTGCCAGATAAAAATCTGGCAAGTATTACCGC
>CAMLBO010000045.1 GCA_946478305.1 uncultured Enterobacterales bacterium | reverse complement strand
GCCTACGGCCTTTCTGGGCGGGTGTGGGCAGCAGGCCCACGACCTTGACGTTGAATTTGAATTTGAATTTAAAGCGTCCAGACCGTTCGCTTAAACGGCCAAACGCCCGAGCACCGATGCCCCTATCATTCCGCCATTTCCCCCGTTCCCGGCAAACTTACCGGGGATCACCAGCGGTTCGGTATATTTATGCAACGGCCCGATACGTACCTGCGCATCCAGCGCGGCAATCAGCGCGGTGGCATTGGCGAGGCCGCCGCCAACGACGACTCTGGAAGGGCCCAGAATGTTTACCAGCAGCACCAGCGGTTCAGCTACCAGTTGCAGCCAGGCGCTGACGGTCAGGGCTGAATCTGGCTGGCCGTTCTGCCAGCCGTCGACGATTTGTTGGCTGGTGCGGTCTTGCTGATTCAGATGCTGATGCAAACGTTCCAGCCCGCGTGCGCCGCCCAGAATATCGAGACAACCCAGCTGGCCGCAGCCGCAGGGCAGGCGGGGAATGGGGTAGACTTTTCCGTTGAGCGTCAGTTCGGTGCGGGTGATGGCGCCGTGGCCCCATTCGCCGGTGACGCCACCGTGGCCGCGTACTAACTGGCCGTTAATCACCAGCCCCCCCCCAACGCCGGTACCGAGAATAATGCCAGCGACGATTGGCTGATGTTGCGCGTTGCCGGCGTAGGCTTCGGCTAAGGCAAAACAGTCAGCATCGTTGGCGGCGGTGACCGGGCGCTGTAATTCGCGGCTCAGATCGGCTGCCAGAGCGCGGCCGGTAAATGCGGGAATATTGGTTGCCAGCAGTTCGCCGGTTTGCGGTGAAACCAGCCCGGCGGTGGAGATCGCCAGCGGCGTATCAGCGGAGAAATCTCCCCCAAATTCGTTGAGTAAACCCTGAACCGCCGCGACAAACTCTGCCCAGGAGGCCGTCGGCGTAGGAACTTTGCCGAACTCTTCGACGTCACCGGCACGGCGTGAAACGCCAAGCTTAATAAAAGAACCGCCGATATCGGCACAAAAAACCGCCGCATCAACAGGCGCGGCGGTAAAAGGTTTGGTCATGAGCGGGTGTCCAGTAAATCGCGTAATCCATCGCCCAGGACATTGAATCCGAGCACCGTCAGCATAATTGCCAGACCGGGGAACAGCGAAAGATAAATATTTATGCCGAGGAAGTTTCGGCCATCGCTCATCATGGTACCCCATTCAGGCATCGGAGGCTGCACGCCTAAACCAAGAAATGACAGGCTGGCGGCAGCGAGGATCACCGTACCGGCGGTCAGCGTGGACTGCACGATGATTGGGCCGACGGCGTTGCGCAGAATGTAATGGACAATGATCCGGTAGGATGAGAGCCCCAGCGCCTGCGCCGCTTCCACATATTCCATCTGCTTGAGTCCCAGCGTCAGATTACGGCTCAGACGGGCGTATACCGGAATGGCAAACAGCGAAATGGCAATCAGCAAATTGATTAATCCGCCGCCGAGAATACTCACGACGAGAATAGCCAGCACGATGCCCGGGAACGCGAACAGCATGTCCATAAACCACATGATGATCATATCCACGTAGCGGCCCGCCATCCCGGCAATTACGCCGAGCGGAATGCCAACAATCATTGCCAGCCCGACGCTCAGTACCACTTCGATAATCGAAATACGTGCGCCATAAATGACGCGGGCGAAAATATCGCGACCATAGTCATCGGTACCGAACAGATGATCGGCTGAGGGGGCGAGCAGGGTATCGAGCAGGTCCTGGGCGTACGGATCATGGCGGGTCAGCAGCGGGGCGAAGATACCCATCAGAACAATCGCGCTGACAATCAGGCCGCCGAGCGTGACAGCGGGATGACGCCATAACCAGCGTAAGAACCTCAGGGGGCGGGGCTTGCGACGAGGCAGGTGTGTGATGATGGCAGACATTAATCGAACCTTATTTTTGGATTCAGGAAGGCGATCAACAGCTCTCCGAGCAGGTTCATCACCACCACACCGCACACGGCCACCAGTGCGACACCCTGAATGACCGGGTAATCTCGGTAACGTACGGAATCGACCAGCAGCCGCCCGATGCCCGGCCAGTTGAACACCGACTCGGTCACCACCGCGCCGCCAATCAGGCTGCCGAAGTTAAGTGCCACAATAGTGACAATCGGGATCAGCGCATTACGAAACGCATGGCTGCAATAAATGGTGACGGCCGAGAGTCCCTTGGCACGCGCGGTGCGGATATAATCCTCCGACAGCACGTCGAGCATGCTTGAACGGGTCATACGCGCCATAACTGCCATGGGCAATACGGCCAGCGTGACCGACGGCAAAATATAGCTTTTCCACGACGTTGCCCCGAGCAGCGGCAGCCAGCCCAGCGACACGGAGAAGTAGTTCATCGCCATCAACCCCAGCCAGAAGTTGGCGACAGATGCCCCGGCGATCGCCAGCAGCATCACGCCGTAATCTGGCCAACGGTTGCGGTAGACCGCACCTATCATTCCGGCGGGAACGCCAATCGCTACCGCCAGGAAATAGGCCAGTACGGCCAGCGCGAGGGTGAACGGCAGACGCTCGCCGATCTCCTGCGTCACCGGCTGCTGCGACTGCAACGACAGACCCAAATTGCCGTGTAACACGTCGGTAGCAAAATGCACGTACTGCGTCACGAGGGGCTGGTCCAGCCCCAGGCGAACGCGCATATTGTCCACCGCTTCCTGCGTGGCTTCCGGCCCGGCCATCAGGCGCGCCGGATCGCCCGGCAACGCGCGGATCGACCCAAAAATCAGCATCGACACCCCGATCAGGATGACCGGAAAGGCGATGAGTTTTTTTGCCAGATAAGCTTTCATATCAACCCTTCTTTGCGTCTTTCACGACAATCTGCCCGCCGGGGATCATGGTCACGCCGGAAACATCTTTGCCCGTGGCGTACAAATCATTCTGGTAATACAGCAACACCTGCGGGGCTTGCTGGTTGATCTCTTTCTGCGCCTCGACATAAATGGCATTACGCGCATTTTCATCCTGTGTGGACGCGGCTTTGTCTAACATCTCATCAAGCTTAGGATCATTGAAGAAGCCGAGGTTGGCCCCCCCTGGCGCAAAGCTTTTGCTGTAATAGAGCGGGCGAAGTTGCAGGTCCGCCCCGTTAACGCCGGATGACCACGACGCCAGAACAGCACCGGTATTATCGGCTTTTTTGCCCGCCTGGTCGGCAAAGGCGGCTTTCGACCACACGCCGCTCTCCATCTGACGCACGTCAAGCTTCACGCCAATTTTCGCCCACATGCTCTGTAGCACCTGGCCGATACGCGCGTCCTGCCCCTGCAGAGCAATCGACATGGTAAAACCATCCGGCACGCCGGCTTCTTTTAACAGGGCTTTGGCTTTTTCAAGATTGAGCGGATACGGGTCGAGCGTTTTGTCATAACCCGCAGTCACGGGTGCCAGTGGCGAATTGGCTGGAATGGCGAAGCCAGACATGATGGCGCGCACCAGCCCGGCACGATCGGTGGCAAAGTTCAGCGCCTGACGCACGCGCACGTCGTTAAGCGGTTTGAGATCGGTATTCAGCGCCACCCAGAACACGGCAGAGCCTGGGCTTTCATGCAACTGGAACTTAGGATTGTTTTTCAGCTGTGTGGCGAATTGCGGCGGCACCGGATTAATGACGTCTGCTTCACCGGCCTGCAAGGCCATATTCATGACGGATGGCTCGGCGCTCCAGGTCCATTTCAGGTCATCCGGCCCGGAGGTTTTATTGCCCCAGTAGCCCGGGTATTTCTCTTCCAGCACGAACTCACCGGTTTTGTACTGCACCATTTTATAAGGGCCGGTACCGACGGCTTTGCTGTCGAGGGTTCCAGCCTTATCCGCTGTCGGGCTGACCATCAGCGATGCGCCAGTGGTCAGTAAATTCAGAAACGCCGGGTACGGTTTTTTTAACGTAAACAGTACGGTGGAGTCATCGACCTTAGTCACGCTGTCGAGGAAGGTACGCAGACGGCCACTGGCAGCCAGGCCACGTTTGGCATCCAGATGGCGGGCAAAGTTGGCGACCACTGCATCGGCGTTGAACGGCGTGCCGTCATGGAAAGTCACACCATCGCGCAGTTTAAAGGTCCACTTGAGGCCGCTGTCGTCACTGCTCCAGGAGGTGGCCAGTGCAGGCTCCGGTTTCAGATCCGGCGACATTTTCAGTAGCCCTTCATACATCGGGTCGAGCACCGTGCCGGTAAAGGTCGCGGTCTGGTTGCCGGGATCCATACTGCGCGGCGCTTCGTTTTGCATCACGGTCAGGGTCGCTGCATACAGCGGGGCGGAAAGTGCGGCAAGCAGTGCCGTACTCAACAATGTTAATCGCCCTGGACGTCTCATTTTGTTGAAACTGTTCATCGTATTTCCTCTGCCTCGTAAGAAGTGAAATGAGTGAAACCTGACGCTGAAAGTCCGTCAGCAGACCTGCAAAACAGTGTGAAGCTATTTTTATGTAATTAGTTCATATGAAAAACTTATGTTGCGATGTTTGGTTCAAATTGTGAACTAATAGGCATTGATATATCCATTTTTAATGTTTAATGTCAATGCAGCTGAGTGAAATTTGAGAGCCGGAAAACGAATATGTTAACCCCCTTACAACGACAGATTTTGGGTGCGATTGCAGTGTCAGATGGCCTGAGCCGAACTGACCTGGTGCAATTTTCCGGAATGAGCAAAGCGGCGGTCAGCGGCGTAGTGCGGGAGATGATTGACGCGGGTTTTCTGTTTGAAGCCGAGACGGTGCCGGGTGCCGGGCAGGGCAGGCCGTCAGTGCGTCTGATGGTGCATCCTGACGGGGCCTATTTCGCGGGCGTTTCGCTGTTACAGAATCCGGCGCACATGGTGCTGATTAACCTCAACGGTGACATTCTCTCGCGGGTCACTTTCCCGCTGAGTACCGTACCGCAGCAGCTGGCCGACGATATCGCCGCCGCGCTGCCAGACTTGCTGGAACATCATGGCGGTGCCGCCGAAAAGTTGCTTGGACTGGGTGTGACGCTTTCCGGATTTATTGATGCCCATCAGTCGACCTGCGTACAGTCGGCGCTGCTCGGCTGGCGCGATGTGCCACTGGCGGCGTTGGTCAGCAAGACCACCGGTATGGACGTGGCGATTGAAAACGACGCCAAAGCGCTGGCGGTGAGTGAGAAGCGTTTTGGTCACGCTCGAGAGCTGCGCAGTTTTACGCTGGTCAGCCACGGCGCAGGCATTGGCAGCGCGCATTTTATTGCCGGACATTTACACCGTGGCGCGCACGGCGGTGCGGGAGAAATTGCCCACAGCACCATCGAACTGAACGGGACCCCATGCCGCTGCGGTAAACGCGGATGTCTCGATACCATTGCGTCCCTCAATGCGGTGATGCAGGCGGCGAAAGCCGAAGGGCTGGATGTGAACACCATGGCGCAACTGGAGCTGCTGGCCTCTAAGGGCAACAACCAGGCTGTACGCATTTTGCACCACGCCGGTACGGCGCTGGGGCTGGCGGTATCGCATCTTATCCAAATCAATGACCCGGAAATGATCCTGATTGCCCATCAGGAAGGGGCGTTCAGCGGGTTATTCGGCACGGTAGTGCAGCAATCTATCGACGCCAACGTTCTGCCGGGTGTTGCCGGTATGACGCCGGTGCGGACATTTTCACTTAACGACGATACGTGGTCGCGCGCTGCGGCGAGCATCTCTGCGCATCGTTTTCTGACAGGCCCTGATTCCACTGTAAGGTAACAAACTCATGCGTATAGCCGTTGGCGGTATCCATATCGAATGCAGCACTTACAATCCGGTGCTTAACGAAGAAAAAGACTTCCGCGTCACGCGCGACGCTGCGCTGCTCGCCGCGCCTTATTTCAGGTTCTTGCAGGATTATCCGGCAACCTTTTTACCGACGATCCACGCCCGCGCCATCGCTGGTGGGCCGGTTTCGCGAGCAACCTATGAGAAATTCAAAGGCGAACTGATCGCCGGTCTGGAAGCACAAAAACCCTTCGACGGCCTCTATCTGCCGATGCATGGCGCTATGTACGTGGAAGGGATGGAAGATGCCGAAGGCGACTGGATCGCTGCGGCCCGCGAGGTCGTCGGACCGGACTGCCCGATCAGCGTCAGTTATGACCTGCACGGCAACGTCTCGCAGAAAATTATTGATGCCATCGACATGTTCTCCACTTACCGCACTGCGCCGCACATTGATACCGAAGAGACCATGCGCCGTTCAGTTGCCATGCTGATCAAAACGCTGCAAACCGGCGTGAAACCGACGCTGCTCTGGGTGCCGGTGCCGGTGGTATTACCCGGCGAACGCACCAGTACCGAAGATGAACCAGCGAAAAGCTTGTACGCCCGCTTACCGGTGATGGATGAAGTCGACGGCGTGTGGGACAGCTCACTGATGGTCGGTTACGTCTGGGCCGATGAGCCGCGCGCCACGGCGGCGGTGATCATGACCGGCACTGACCAGGCCGTGCTGGAGCGTGAAGCCAACCAGCTGGCGCAGGCCTACTGGGATGCCCGCGAAGATTTCGTCTTCGGCTGCGAAACCGACACCGTCAAAGCCTGTGTCGCCAAGGCGATAGCCAGCCCGACGCAGCCGGTGATCTTAGCCGATTCCGGCGACAACCCGACCGGCGGTGGCGTGGGTGACCGTGCCGACGTGCTGGCCGAGCTTATCGCGCAATATGCCGAAGGGGTCATTGTCGCCGGGATCACGGATTTAGCCGCGACCGAAGCGGCGTTCAACGCCGGTGTGGGTTCAACCTTAACCCTGACGCTCGGCGCCTCGCTCGACCACGCCAGCCCGCAGGTGAAGGGGGAATTTGAAGTGGTACTGCTGCTCGATGCGCTGGCTCCTGCTGACCGTCAGGCGGTGCTGCGCACCGGCGGTATCGACGTCGTGGTATCGGCGCGGCGCAGGCCGTATCACAACATCAGCGATTTCACCGCGCTGGGGCTGGATCCGCATGCTGCCCAAATCGTGGTGGTGAAATCCGGTTATCTGTCGCCTGAACTGGCACCGATAGCCCGGCCAAACCTGATGGCACTCTCCAACGGGGTGGTGGATCAGTTTGTCGAACGTCTGCCGCGCAACCGTAAAGTGCGCGAAACCTTCCCGTTTGACAAAGATTTCAGCTTTACGCCACAGCCGGTGCTTTCAGCCCGTAGCCGTTAATTGACTGACCTGGATTTGCCGGAGAAACAGCATGACCACTCGCATGACAGAATCTGCCGCCACGCCGCGCCTGCCGGTACTGGAAGTGAAAAACCTCACCACCTCATTTCGGAGTGACGACGACTGGCTGCCCGTGGTGCGGGATCTCTCATTTGAAGTCTTTCCCGGCGAAACGCTGGCGATTGTCGGTGAGTCCGGCTCCGGCAAAAGTGTCACTTCGCTGTCGGTCATGCGTCTTCTGAAGGCTAATTCCAGTAAGATTGAAGGCGCGGTGAGCCTCAATCAGCGCAACCTGTTAACGCTCTCCGACAAGGCGATGCGCGACATTCGCGGCAATGAAATGGCGATGATTTTTCAAGAGCCGATGACTTCACTGAACCCCACGTTCAGCATCGGGCGGCAGATTGCCGAAAGCCTGAAACGTCATCGCGGGTTGTCGTCAAAAGCGGCCCGTGCAGAGACCCTGCGGTTGCTGGAAAAAGTGCGTATTCCCAACGCCAGTGCGCGATTTGATGAGTACCCACATCAGTTCTCCGGTGGTATGCGTCAGCGAGTGATGATTGCTATGGCGCTGGCGCTCAAACCGAAGCTGCTGATTGCCGATGAACCAACCACCGCGCTCGACGTCACTATTCAGGGGCAGATCCTTGACCTGATCAAAACCCTGCAAGAGGAAGAGGGGATGGCGGTGCTGTTCATCACCCATGATATGGGCGTGGTGGCGGAGATCGCGGACCGTACGCTGGTGATGTACCGCGGGGAATGTGTCGAAAGTGGCGAAACGGCGGAGCTGTTCCACCGCCCGAAACACCCTTATACCCGCGCACTGCTGGCCGCGGTGCCGAAATTAGGTTCTATGCAGGGGCGCGCCTGGCCGCTGCGTTTCCCGCAGATTGACCTGCAAACCGGTGCCGCCACCCAGCCGCTGGAGGTCGCCAATACGCCGGACGCCAGCCAGTCACCGGTGCTGTCGGTGAAAAAACTCAGCGCCCGTTTTCCGGTCTACGGCGGCTTGCTGAGCCGTCAGGTTGGGGCAGTACATGCGGTGGAAAATATCAGTTTTGATCTGTTACAGGGCGAAACGCTTTCGCTGGTGGGGGAGTCAGGATGTGGCAAATCCACCACCGGTCGCGCCGTGACACGGCTGATGACGCCACACAGCGGGGCGATAGACTTCGACGGCTTCGACGTAATGAACATCAACAAGCGTGAAATTTTGCAGATGCGTCAGCGTATCCAGATGATTTTTCAGGATCCGTTCGCCAGCCTCAATCCGCGTATGCGCATCGGTGACGCGCTGATTGAGCCGATGCTGCAACATAAACTGCATAACCGCGCAGAGGCTAAAGAGAAAGCCGCCGCGCTGCTGCACAAAGTCGGGCTGTCGCCGGACATGATGCGCCGCTTCCCGCATGAGTTTTCCGGCGGTCAGCGCCAGCGTATCTGCATTGCCCGCGCTCTGACGCTGGATCCGAAAGTGATTGTGGCGGATGAATCGGTGTCGGCGCTGGATGTGTCGGTAAAAGCGCAGGTGGTGAACCTGTTGCTTGATTTACAAGAGAGCATGAACCTGTCGTATCTGTTTATCTCCCACGACATGGCGGTGGTCGAACGAGTCAGCCACCGCGTGGCGGTGATGTATCTGGGGGAGATTGTGGAAATCGGCCCGCGTGCCGCGATTTTCGATAATCCGCAGCACGCCTATACCCGCAAACTGATGGCGTCCGTGCCGGTACCTGACCCGGCCAGACGCGCACTTAAGCGCCATATGCAAGTTGATGAACTGAAAAGCCCGGTGCGCGATAACAGCTATGTGCCGCCAGTGAGACAATACAGTGAAGTGTCAGCGGGCCATTTTGTACAGATCTAACGACAGGCTATTTGACTTGCCATTTTGAACGCGGAGAGTGCTCAACGTCCTCACGTACTTCGAGCACTCTGCGGCTCTAGCGCGCTGTCCGCGTCCAAACTGCCTGCGGCAATAACGCCTGTTGCTTGACATGAGTTGCTACAACATCCCCTCACGTAAAGTTCATCATTTTTATACGCAGTGTTATAAAATAGTCCCCTCGCTTTTCGACGCCGGGTGCTCCAGCTTGCCGTCTGACTTGGTATGCGAACCTTTTTCACCCGCAACAGGTTAATTTCTTAGGAGTTTTCATGTCTAATCAGTTCCCCCACTCACGCCTTCGCCGCCTGAGACAGTCCGACTCACTGCGCGCCCTTTTTCAGGAAACTGAATTCAGCGTGAACGACCTGGTACTGCCGATTTTTGTCGAAGAAGAGACATCTGAATACGTGCCGATCGAAGCCATGCCTGGTGTGATGCGTATTCCTGAATCCCGTCTGGCGTTCGAGATTGAGCGCTATGCTCGCGCCGGTATCCGCTCGGTGATGACCTTCGGTATCTCTAAACACATGGACGCCACCGGCAGCGATACCTGGAACGAAAACGGTCTGGTTGCCCGTATGGCGCGTATCTGTAAAGACACCGTCCCGGAAATGATCGTCATGTCCGACACTTGTTTCTGCGAATACACCTCGCACGGCCACTGCGGCGTACTGCATGACCACGGCGTAGACAACGACGCCACGCTGAAAAATCTTGGCAGGCAAGCCGTGGTTGCCGCCGCCGCCGGTGCGGATTTCATCGCACCTTCCGCCGCTCAGGACGGTCAGGTACAGGCTATTCGCAGCGCGCTGGACGAAGCCGGCTTCATCGATACCTCGATCATGGCGTACTCCACTAAATTTGCCTCTTCCCTGTACGGACCTTTCCGTGAAGCGGGCGGCAGCGTGCTGAAAGGCAACCGCAAACAGTACCAGATGAACCCGATGAACCGCCGCGAAGCGGTGCGCGAATCCCTGATGGATGAGCAGGAAGGCGCCGACGCGCTGATGGTAAAACCTGCCGGTGCCTATCTGGATGTGATCCGCGATATCCGTGAAGCCTCGCGCCTGCCACTGGCGGCATATCAGGTCAGCGGTGAATACGCGATGATCAAATTTGCCGCGCAGGCCGGTGCCATCGACGAGCGCGCCGTGGTGCGCGAAAGCCTTGGCGCAATTAAGCGTGCGGGCGCAGATATCATCCTGACTTACTTTGCGATGGATATTGCCGAGCAGGGCATCTGATCCCCTGCATCCTTCAAGCCGGGCTTTCGCCCGGTTTTTTTATGTCCGCAGTACAGAGGCAGTGGGTAGGGGCGCGGGTTTTGTTTTGGCCGGATGCCCCGGCTGCTCAACTTTGACAATCACCGTCAGTACGGCGGCGACCAGATAGAGGGCGGTGTAGACCCAGACCACGCCGACGATGTCGAAGAACGGCAGTACAATAGAGGCGATAGCCGGTGCGACAAAGTTACTCAGCCCGGCGGAGAGGTTGTAAATCGAAATCGCCGCCCCTTTATGGTGGGGTTCCAGCACCGGGAAGACCGCGGTCATCGGCACGAACGCCGCGACGGTAATGCCGAGCATAATGGCCGGAATCAGCGCCATCCAGAAGTTGTGCCCAAAATAGACCGGCAGATAGTAGAACGTCAGGCTGGAGATGGCGCAACCGATGCAGCCGAACCAGCGCACCTGCCGCAGCCAGCCAATTTTCTCCCCCAGAATTCCCCACATGATATTGGTGAAAATGGTAACGAAGAAGAACACCGCCCAGATTTGCAGCCACTCGGACATGCTAAAGCCCAGACGACCAACGAACAGGATCGGCATGATCACCGCAAATCCAAACAGAGAAAGGGTGTTGATGATACGGATCAGGCAGGAGAGGAAAATATTGCGGTTGGTGAATAAAATCGTCACCGCCCGGCTCAGTTCGCCCATCTTTTCTTTCGGGCTGAGGCTGGCTTTGCTGCTCGGTGTACCGACGTGACGCAGCAAGGTGATGGCCATCAGGCCACCGACGACCACCCAGGCAATGGCGAACCACAGCGTGCCGGTTTCGCCCATAAACGGGATGGTAAAGCTGGGTAAATAACTGCCGATGCAGCCGATACCAATCGAGTACATGGCCCAGAACCAACCCATGGCGGAAGAGAGATTCTGCTTCGGCACGGTCTGCACTACCAGCATCACGAAAGAATAGATAAACAGCGGGTAAGCCAGCCCCCGTACGCCGTAAAACAGCAGCATCAGCGGGTAGTTTTTCATCCCCAGACCAAACAACATAAACAAGACATGCATCACCACCCACAGAATAAAACCGATGCGCATGGCTTTTTGCGGCGTAATGATCTCCGCAACGACCCCCGAACTCCAGGCCGCCAGCGCCGCTGCCAGCCCGTAAACGGTAAAGACCAGGGCAGACTGTGAGGCGGTAAAGCCCATATCGATAATATGCTTGGAGAGGAATGCCATTTCGAAGCCATCGCCGCTCATAAAAATAGCGATAGCGATATAACCCCAGAACAGGTTCATTGGCAAACCGAACCAGTGGGTGCGCGGTTTTTGTATAGCGTGCATGTCGGACTCCTCTGCGGGCAAGCCCGCAGCTGGTGGTATGTAGGGACGGAGATGGGGCGCTTAGGCGCCCTCGGTTTTTGTTACGCCGATCGCAAAGCGACCTGTTGTTGATAAAGTGTGCGATAGGTATTCAGGCGCTCAACCAGCATGTCTCGGGTTGCAGCATCAGGCTGAAACTGGCGGGCGATAGCCGGTTTACGGCATACCGCAGCGAAATCGCCGCCTGCTGCCAGCCAGCCGAGGCGGGCGGCACCGAGTGCACCACCGGCTTCGCCGCCGCTGTGGGTAACGACCGGTAAATTCAGGGCATCACTCATCAGCTGCGCCCAGCGGTCGCTGCGTGCGCCGCCGCCAACCAGCGAACACTGTTGTAATTGAGTGCCTGCCTGCTGCATCACCTCCAGCCCGTCGGCCATGCCGAAGGCCACGCCTTCGAGTACTGCATAGCCGAGAGCCGCGCGATCAG
This sequence comes from uncultured Enterobacterales bacterium, assembly GCA_946478305.1. Lineage (GTDB taxonomy): Bacteria > Pseudomonadota > Gammaproteobacteria > Enterobacterales > Enterobacteriaceae > Ewingella. Next base: position 25,001 of record CAMLBO010000045.1, on the reverse strand, counting down.
AGCTGTGCGTCATGCCATGAAACGCGCCGCTGGCATTGGGGTCGTTGTGCGGCGTGCGCTCGCCGGACAGATAAGGCAGAAATATCGGTGCCTGCCGCTGTTGCGCCGGGCTGAGTTGAGCGATTTCCGCCAACAATGTGGTTTCGTTGCTGCCTGTCAGATTACAGTACCAGCGCAGCGCACTGGCGGCGGTGAGCATCACGCTCATCTGATGCCAGCGCCCAGGCAGTGCATGGCAGAACGCATGCACTGCCGACTGCGGGTTGGGCCGGAAGCGGTCATTGACCGCAAACAGCACGCCGGACGTACCGAGTGAAATAAAGGCATCGCCCGGGTTTACGGCACCAATGCCGACGGCGCTGGCGGCGTTGTCGCCTCCGCCACCGGCAATCACCACGTCATCACGCAGCCCCCAGGCGCGGGCGATATCATTTTTCAGCGTGGCGCTGATGTCGCTGCCCTCCACCAGCCGTGGCATATGGTCGCGAGTCAGACCGCAGGCGGCCAGCAGGGAGTCAGACCAGTCACGTCTGGCAACGTCGAGCCATAAGGTTCCGGCGGCGTCTGACATATCAGAGACTTTCTCGCCGCTCATCATCCAGCGCAGATAATCTTTTGGCAGCAGCACGGTGGCGGTTTGCTCAAAGATGGCCGGTTCATGGCGGGCAACCCACAGCAGCTTGGGTGCGGTAAAACCAGGCATTGCCAGGTTTCCTGCAACCTGATGCAGCTCCGGGGCGCTTTGGGTTAACTGTTCACATTCAAGCGCGCAGCGGGTGTCATTCCATAAGATAGCCGGGCGCAGCACCCGACCTTCACGGCTGAGCAGCACCGCGCCGTGCATCTGGCCGGAAAGGCCGATAGCGCGGATCTCGCGCCACTGCTGCGGCAACTTACTGCGTAAACGTGAGATGGCGAGGTGGGTTGCCTGCCACCAGTCAGCCGGATCCTGTTCAGACCAGTGCGGATGCGGGCGGCTGACTTCTAAGGGTTCCCCCGCGCTTGCCAGCAGTTTGCCCTGTTCGTCGATCACCACGGCTTTAATTTCTGAGGTACCTAAATCCAGTCCGAGATACATAGCCTTCCCCTTATGCGTGTTTTGCGTCCGCCAGCCACTGATTAACGCGCGCCACCGATTCGCGTATCAGGTCAGTGAATTCAGCCTTACCGGCCAGTGAGGCAAACAGTTTTTCATCGCCGGCAAATTGAGCAATGGGGTCTGAACTGTTGAACATGGCGTGCACGGCGGCGGCGTCGAGAATGCCGTCCTGATACTCATACGGCAGGCGGTTCTGGTGCCACTGCTGCATGTATACAAAGAACAGTGCCGGTAACATGGCGGTGGCGTGCGGGATCTGGCCGCGTTGATAGCACTCCTGCAATGTCGGAGCGATAAAGCCGGGGATCTTGGAAAAACCGTCTGCGGCTACGCGCTGATTAGTGTCCTGAATATGCGGGTTACTGAAGCGTTCAAGCACCACGTCGCGGTAATCTTCCAGGTTCAGCGGGCTTGGCGTCAGCGACGGGATCACATCCTCGGTGACGTAGTCGTAAGCCATTTTGCAAATGGATGCAGTACGGGTGCTCTCATCAATATAACGCTGGCCGAGCAGCGTTCCAGCCCAGGCAATACAGCTGTGGCTGGCGTTCAGAATACGGATTTTAGCCTCTTCATACGGCAGAACGGATTCGACCATCTCCACGCCGACGTTCTCCAATGCCGGGCGTCCGGCGATAAAATCATCCTCAACGACCCACTGAATAAAAGCTTCACCCATCACCGGCGCGCGGTCTTTAAAGCCGGTGGCCTGCTCAACGCGCAACGCAACCTCAGGGGAAGGGCGTGGGGTGATGCGATCCACCATGGTGTTCGGGAAACGGGCGTGTTTTGCCACCCAGTCAATCACTGACTGCTGCTGGCGCAGGGCCAGAAACTGCAACAAGCCGCGATGAAAACGGTCGCCGTTGTGGCGCAGGTTGTCGCAGTTAAGCAGGGTGACATCGCCGCCGTGACGCGCTATCCGGCGTGCCAGAATATGGCCGACAGCGCCATAAATCGTGCGGCATCCGCCATTAATATCGGCCTGTACATCCGCGTTCAGCCGGTCAAGGTTGAACTGGTTATCGAGGTAATAACCGCCTTCGGTCACGGTAAAGGAGATCACTTTAGTGTGTGCATGCGCTCCTTGCTCTGTCAGCGCCGCCAGCTCGTTATCCCAGGGGATGATTTTCTGAATCGACGTAATGGTTTCGTATTCACGTTCGCCCTGCGGCGTGACGGTTTCCAGTACATATTTCCCGTGCTGCGCCTGCAACGCATTCAGCAACGGCACACCGTCCTCACGAATATTGCCGAGTGCAATTGACCAGCGGTTATCGCCCTGTGCCAGCAGGCGGTGCAGATACCAGGCCTGATGGGCACGATGGAAAGAGCCGCTGCCGATGTGCATCCAGATATTTGGCGTTGAAGTGGTTGTCGCGTTCATGATGTTCTCCGCTAAGGGTGATTTTTGGGCTTAAGCTCAGTGAATGGGCTTTTGCTCGATTGCAATTAGCTTAATAGAACATTTGCTCATCAAATGGGCTTTAGCTCACAATTTCAGATCCTGATCGGAATTGGCGATCACGGCGGCGGGGAAATGGCGATAAAATGCCGCCATTGAAATCAGCCGGTCGGGAAATACGCATGAGTAAGAATGATAAAAAATTGGATCAGGCGGCGCGCGCGGCGTGGATGTATTTTGTGGCGGGGCAGACGCAGCATGATATTGCTAACGCACTGGGCGTTTCACGCCAGGTGGCGCAGCGGCTGGTGGCCACCGCCATCGATAACGGGCTGGTCAGCGTGCATATTTCGCACTCAGTCGGGCGCTGTATGGAACTGGCGGCGCAGCTGAAAAAACGCTACGGCCTGGGGATATGTCAGGTGGTGCCGGGGCAGGGCATGGACAGTGCGGGCATCAGCCACGCGATTGCCGTCGCTGGCGCAGAGGTGATGGCGCAGTTTATCCGCCACGAACATCCGATGATCATCGGAGTGGGGTCGGGACGCAGCCTGAAAGCGGCGATTGACGAACTGGCCGATATCGAACGCCCGCAACACAGCAGTGTGTCACTGATTGGCGCGATTGCCTCCGACGGCTCCTGTACCCGTTACGATGTACCGCTGTTGATGGCAGAGAAAACCCAGGGGCGCTATTTCATTCTGCCCGCGCCGCTGTTTGCTGACGGCGAAGACGATCGCGCCACGTGGTGCAGCCACCGCATTTACCGCACGGTGAGCGAGAAGGCCAGTCAGGCGGATGTCACGTTCATTGGCATTGGCACCATCGAACCCGGCTGCCCGCTGCATAAAGACGGGTTTATCAGCGCAGAAGATGTGGCGCGCCTGATGGCGAAGAACGCGGTGGCGGAGATTCTTGGTCACTTTATGGGACCAGACGGTGAGCGCATTGACAGCGAACTCAACGCCCGCCTGACCAGCGTCGGCCTCCACCCGCAGGAAGGTAAACCGGTGATCGCACTGGCGGGCGGAAGCGACAAACACGTTGCCGTCCGCGCTGCCCTGACCGGTCAATGGATTAACGGGCTGGTCACTGACGAGGCCTGTGCGGAAGCGTTGTTGGGAGAGTGAGCAGGGGGGTTGGGTATTTGATAAAGGAATTCGGATGATGAAAACAGTTGAGCTATTTTCAGATTATGAAAAACATCAATACTGGCGCGCTGACCCTGAGAGCGGTTGGCATATTCAAGGAACATCATAGGAAAAAAAAAGAAGCTGCTCGTTGCCAGCACACTTAACCAGTTCTCATCTGAACTCATTGCGCTCAGTGAATGAATGCTCAACCCGTTAAATATCGGTGATTCCGCATACATAAATTAAAGGTCCAAAAGCATGTCTATATCTACTATCGCGCTGATCGGTGCATCAGCCGCACTTTCAGCCGCACTTTTCAAGGACAAAGACTCCCGGGTTAAGGACGTCATCGATTTTGCAAAGTCCTCCCCAGAGGACTTCCAGTCATCCGCGTACTACACCATCATCCGCAATGACATTAATGCCTACATTACTGGCATCAAGGACCATGAATTTCATTATGTTTTGTTAGATATCATGGCATGGGGAAATAAACCTATTGGTTATTTTGGCAGACTGGAAGGCCGTCTGGAGATAAACGTCATCGGTCAACTAAATATAAAAGAGATGACATGGTTCCAGTCTTTCATATCTGAATTCCTTAGCAAAACGGGCAACATTTCAAATTTCGTTTTGGCGAGCTGTTTCACGGGACTGGTATTATTTGCCATCAAGTACGGCGCAGCGGAAGAAACATGGCAGCAAGCTTATTCGCTCGTATTCTCAGCACTCGCAGGGTTCATGCTCTATAACTGGTTCAATATCATTGCCGCGACCTGGAAGCAACATGCCAACAAGAAAGACCTGAAAGAATATGCTTCTCTTTTGCAAAATTATGCCGAAGAAAAACAGAAGGAGGCTCTTTTAGAAACTCAGGAGGCTGCGACGCCTAAGGCTAATACTCTGTGATGTAGTCCTCTTCAGGAAGCACCCAAGAGCAGCCGGAAATGTCAGGTATAAACTTGGCTTAATACAGTATGGGGCTGGCGCACGAGATGCATTTTGACGCTAGCACGATTCTCGCCCTCGGCCCCGCTCGCAGTCATCATAGCTGCAGATCGGTTGATGCAGTCACCTGATCCGGTACTATTGCAACCGGCATGTTTAGCCAGAACATTAACCATGGATTGCCTTTGAGATAGCGGGATGACACGCCCAACACCGGTAACGCCATTAGCAAGGCATACAACAACGTCTGTACCAGATGTATTAACCCGGTCAGCTGGTGCGGTAACTTCCATTTTTCGCTCATAGCTGCGCTGTTCTAAGATGGCTGCTTTGTGCCAGAAATGGACGTAACTAACACGCCACCACCTTGATCTATAAGGTACATATCAAGTCAGACTAATAATTTATTCCGAGATGCCGATACCTTAATTTCTTAATTAATATATGAAGGAACATGTATGTACTGCGTACGCCCTTTGATGCGCCCACTTTTTTTTCTGTCTCTCCTCCCATTTTCTTTCGTTCAGGCTGCTGATAAGCCTGCATTGATAGGTGGTAGCACTAATCCCTTGTCTGTAACCAGAATCCACGATCGTGTGAATTACATGGTGTCGTTAAACTTCAATAACGGAAAAACAGCTCAGCAATGGCGTTCCGTTGATTGTAAACAGGGCAAGGCACAGCTTCTGTACAAGGACTTACTGAATGAGGAGGGGTTTACCAAAGCTCGCTATTACGGCAACAGCTACCTCCGTTATGCGCCTGCACAGGATGATCAGCAGATGACGGCAGAGGATATCCAGACGGTTTGCACGCTACCGATAAAAGATGCACGGTGGGAAAGATTATCAGCCACGTCTAAATTCGGCATTACCGATCTTATCGATGTTAATAGCATTCAGCGTATTGGCGACATTTTATCGGTACGCATGGGATATGACTTTGCAGATATCATCTGGGAACCGCCTTACGACGCGCCGCTTGAATTAAAGATCGAGCACTACTTATATAACTGTAAAACCCATCAGGGGGACGCTGTCGCTGCAATGAACTTCGATAGCGACGGGCGCGTTACGGACTCACTCATCACTGCTGAGATTGTTCGCCGCAAGAGTAGCTTCAAAATTAACACTCAAATGGCACAACGCTTCGAGCAGCTCTGCCAGTTGCCAGCAGGTAAAACATTCACAACCGAAGGGCGCTTTGTCCCCGCCGTTAACAAGCCAGCATCAACGTTGATGGGGCCATCAATGCCCGATCTGAGTAATAATAATCCGCAGTGGCTGAATAAATCCCCCCTGTCTGCTGCCATTGACCGCCAGGCGCAGTCATTGATCAAACCATGGGCGCTTCCGCGCTTTAAACAGATTCGTTATACCGAAGTCAGCGCGTTAGGTAAGGTCAAAGTACAGTTGGATGCACAACCGGATGGTTATATACGCAAGCTTGAAGATTATGGTGTCTGGACAGTGCAACGTTTAACGCTGGCTAATCAGCTACAGCTGAAGTTCACCATGTCCATCAGTAGAGGTTCCTCACTGCTCAACAAGTTAGACACGGATCTGCGTTTCCCGTTAGTGACAGGTCAACAATATCAGGCGCAATTGGACAATATTGATTCCGATAAGAAAGTCACTGCTTCATCGTTACGCTGTGATGTAACGGGAGAGGGGGACGCACATAGCATTGCACCTGAGTTTAGTGGGAAATATCTATCAGTTGCGTGTCATGCAAAGAGTGAAGGGCAACTGGAGACCAGTGAAAAATTAGCTTGGCTGCAAGATCTCAACGTCTTCGTCCCGGTCGCTCAGCAAGTAGGTGATAAAGCTGAAGGTCTGGTGAAATTTGAAAATGTTAGTGTAATACGTTAATAAGCAAGCAGGCTCACCGCGTTAGCCGGTGAGCTTTTTTTGACCTGTGAGTTAACCCAATTGCCAGAATGATCATCAGTGTATTTTTATAAGTACCTTCCATTCGGTCGCGCTGACGTGCCAGGCGGCAACGACGAACGAAGAAGGTGGTCAGCGTTTCATACGAAGGAAGTAAGATGCTTTTGCCAGATTTGAGCTTTTCAAAAGCCGTACATCAATCATCATGGCAAGAATGAGTCGTCCCTTGTTTATTTCTCTGGATGGGCCCAAGGGAGTCGGCAAAACCACGCTGTTGGAGGCCATTACGAAAGTACTAAGGGCGGATAACAAGAAGGTGGTCCGACTTTGCGAGAAAAAAAGCGATCCTTACAGGAGGGAAACAATGGCCCTCGTGAACAGGTTCGCCAGAAATCCCGCCCGGGATTTAGAATGGGAGGTTTGTGAGCGCTTTGCTGATAGCCGTGCATGGATTACCGAGCATGTACTGACTAAACAGCCACCGGGTAGCATCATCTTGATGGATCGGTGGTACCCGTCGGACGCCGCGTTTCGCCGGATGATTCCCTTTGCAAAGATTTTACAGCTAAACATTGAACGAAACGTACAAACGCCAGACCTGCATGTCGGAGTTGTTACAGCGCCTGATATTTCATGGGCCAGGGCCGCGGCCCGACCGCGTGGGCTAAGTAGTACTGTGATTCATAAGCTGGAAGATCATGTCGCTTGTACCAAGGCGTTCGAACAAGAAATTGCAGATCACGGCTGGGTTTTATGCCGTAATGAAGGAATGATCGAAGACGCAACGATGCAGGTTATTTCTGAGATCTACAGCGTGCTTGGATGCCCCATAGGCAGCAATTTTGCGGGCAGAGCTTCCGCCGCCTGCCGCCAATCATGACCGTAACAATGGGCAGACTAATGAGGATGAGTAATCCAAAAGTGACGGTGAATCAGGCTGGCTGCCAAGGCAGTCGGGAATTCACAATGAATCGGTAAGTTCAATTTTGGCTGCGCAGAATCCCTGTTAGCAGGGGCTTAAGGTCGGCTTCTCACTCAACGCAGACTTTCAGATTTTAGCCTCAATTCAACAACAAAATACCGTTAACTTAGCCCTCAGCTAACGGTGTGTTCCGCTCGCCATCCCCCTACTTTTTCACAATGCCTGCAATATCATTGGTATTCATTAAATGATAATCCCCGTTCATGTCGGTGTAGCTGGTCATGCCGGTATCGCGGTCGCGGTCGGGTTCGCCGTGGGCGAAAAGCTGCTCACCGGCCTTGGTGTTAATCACGTAATCACTGGCGCAGCCGGACAGGGTCAGGGCCAGCGCGATGGCTGCCAGGCAAGATAATTTCTTCATTGTTCAGTCGTTTCCCTTTGTCATCTTCTGCCCGCATTACAAAGCAAGCCACCCGAACATGCAAAGCATAAAAATGTCACGAAGCGTAAGAGTGCGACCTGTAAGCAGGATTCCCCGCGTTTTATTTTGGTGCACGTCCTTGCGACGCATCACACGCTTATGACCTCACCGGCACCAAAGCAGTGCGGTGTGATCCCGCCGTTGTTTCTGCAACTTGCCTCAGGGCATGGCTGGGCGCGCTCTATAATCAGAATGAGCCGGCATCTAACGCCGGTTGCAACACTGGCAGCAATTTTGCTTGAGGTTTACGCCTTTAGCGAAACCGTAAGGAAACCCCGCAGTCGTCCCCAGGAAAATTTCAACCACTCACCCCTCCGTGCTTTTTGCTGTTGTTTTTGCTTCAGGATTTATGACCACGCTCTGGCGTTCTTACTAAAACCATTTTGCTCAAACAGGCTACTAAGGATCACGATGATGTCGATGAAATTGATAAGAAATCCTCTTTCCCTTTTACTGGCAGGTTGTCTGGTGACGGCGTTTTCTGCCCAGGCGGATATTGTTATTGGCGTGGCAGGGCCGTTTACCGGGCCAAATGCCACTTACGGCGATCAGTACTGGCACGGGGCCACGCAGGCGGCGGAAGACATTAACGCAGCAGGCGGCATTAACGGGCAAAAAATCAAACTGGTGCAGGGGGATGACGCCTGTGAACCTAAACAGGCGGTGGCGGTGGCTAACCGTCTGGTGGATCAGGACAAAGTGCAGGCCGTGGTGGGGCATTTCTGTTCCTCTTCCACCATGCCTGCATCGGAGGTGTATAACGACGCCGGGATCATTGCCATCACCCCGGGTTCCACTAACCCGCAAATTACCGAGCGCGGCATGGCCGATATGTTCCGCATGTGTGGCCGTGATGACCAGCAGGGGCTGGTGGCAAGCGATTACATCGTCGACAAACTGCACGCCAAACGCGTCGCGGTGATCCACGATAAAGACACTTATGGGCAGGGGCTGGCAGATGCCACCAAAGCCGCGCTGAATAAACGCGGTGTGACCGAAGTGATGTACGAAGGGCTGTCGAGGGGTGAAAAAGATTTTAACGCGCTGGTGACCAAAATCAGTGCGGCCAAGCCCGACGTGGTGTTCTTCGGCGGTTGCCACCCTGAAGCCGGTCCGCTGGTGCGTCAGATGCGGGAGCAGGGCGTAAAAGCCACCTTCTTCTCCGGTGACTGTATCGTCAACGAAGAGATGGTGACCGCCGCCGGTGGCCCGCAGTACACCAATGGCATTCTGATGACCTTTGGCAAAGATCCGCGTCTGATCCCGGAAGGTAAAACCGTTATCGATAAATTCCGCGCCAATAAGTTCGAGCCAGAAGGCTACACGCTCTACTCCTACGCCTCTGTTCAGGCTATCGCCGCCGCTTTCAAAGCCACCGGCGGGACCGATTCTGCCAAAGCCAGCGCCTGGCTGAAAGCCAATTCCGTTGACACGGTAATGGGTAAAAAATCCTGGGACAGTAAGGGGGATCTGAAAGTCTCAGATTACGTAGTCTATAAATGGGATGACAAGGGTAAGTATCAGGAAGTGAAATAAAGCTATTTTATTTGCCATTTTGAACCCGGGCAGTGCTCAAACTCCTCACGTACTACGTTTACGCTGCGGGGTTTCCGCGCTGGCCGGGTCCAAACTGGCTGCAACAATAACGCTTTATGAATTCTGGCCGCGCTTCCCCAAATGCGGTCGCCAAAAGAGACTGCGCACTTATGGATTCATTCTTCCTGCAACAGCTGTTTAACGGCATTACGCTCGGTGCCGTGTATGGCCTGATCGCCATTGGCTACACCATGGTGTACGGCATTATTGGCATGATTAACTTCGCTCACGGCGAGGTTTACATGATCTCCGCCTACCTGTGCGCCATCGCGCTGGCACTGCTCTCGTTTTTCGGTCTGCACTCTTTTCCGCTGCTGATTTTAGGCACGCTGGTGTTTACCATCGCGGTGACCGGCGTGTATGGCTGGGTGATTGAACGCATCGCCTATAAACCGCTGCGTAACTCGACCCGTCTGGCGCCGCTGATTTCGGCCATCGGCATGTCGCTTATCCTGCAAAACTACGCACAAACCAGCCAGGGTCCGCGCCAGCAGGGCATCCCGACCATGATTGAAGGCGCGGTGCGTTTTCATATTGGCGAAAGCTTTGTCCAGATGACTTACACCAAAATCTTTATCCTGATTGCGTCGCTCGTCGGCATGTTGGTGCTGACCTACATCATCGGGCACACCAAACTGGGGCGCATGTGTCGCGCCACGCAGCAGGACCGCAAAATGGCCGCGATCCTCGGCATTAATACTGACCGGGTGATCTCGCTGGTGTTTATGATTGGCGCGGCGATGGCGGGTCTGGCCGGTGTGCTGGTCATCATGAATTACGGCACCTTTGATTTTTACGCCGGGTTTATCATCGGCATCAAAGCCTTTACGGCGGCGGTGCTGGGCGGCATTGGTTCGCTGCCGGGGGCCATGCTGGGGGGACTAATTTTAGGTATTGCCGAAGCGCAGTTCTCGGGCATGGTGAATTCCGATTACAAAGACGTTTTCTCCTTCGGGCTGCTGGTGGTGATCCTGATTTTTCGTCCACAGGGGCTGTTGGGCCGCCCTGTTGTGGCTAAGGTCTGAGGGGGAATAATGTCTGACCACACAATGTCCTCGCGCATTCAACTCAAACCCTGCCTGCTGGACGCCATACTGGCTGGGCTTATCGCCTTAATCATTTTCGGGCCGATTGTCGGCGTGGTGCTTGACGGCTACAGCTTCGATTTCCACGCGCTGCGGCTGGTGTGGATCATCGCGGTGGTGATGGCCGGGCGTTTCTTGCTCAGCCTGTTTTTACAAACGTCCACCGGCCAGCGGGTGATGCAGCGTTTTGAAGCCGACAGCGCGGGCGTTTACGTAAGGCCCGTGGGTCACAAAAGTAATCTGCGCTGGATCATTCCGCTGATCCTGGTGCTGGCGGCTTTCTTTCCGTTTGTGGCGACCAAATACATTCTGACCGTGGCTATTCTGGGGTTGATTTACGTGCTGCTGGGGCTCGGGCTGAATATCGTGGTCGGGCTGGCGGGCCTGCTGGATCTCGGGTACGTGGCCTTTTACGCCATCGGCGCTTACGGGCTGGCGCTCGGCTATCAATATCTCGGGCTGGGGTTTTGGTCGATGCTGCCCATCGCAGCCATTATGGCAGCCATGGCTGGTGCGCTGCTGGGCTTTCCGGTGCTGCGCATGCACGGCGACTATTTGGCGATTGTTACGCTGGGCTTTGGGGAAATTATCCGACTGGTGCTCAACAACTGGGTCAGTTTTACCGGCGGGCCGAACGGTATTTCCGCACCGTCGCCGACCTTTTTCGGGCTGGAGTTTGGCCGCCGGGCGAAAGAGGGCGGCGTGCCGATCCACGAATTCCTGCATATCCCCTATAACCCCAATCTGAAATTCATCTTTATTTACGCCATCCTGATTCTGGTGGTGCTGCTGGTGCTTTACATCAAACACCGGCTGACCCGCATGCCGATTGGCCGTGCGTGGGAAGCGCTACGCGAGGACGAAATTGCCTGTCGCGCCATGGGGCTGAATCACGTTCTGGTGAAACTCTCGGCCTTTACGCTCGGGGCTTCCACTGCCGGGCTGGCGGGGGTGTTTTTTGCCACCTATCAGGGCTTCGTTAACCCGACGTCATTCACCTTTTTTGAATCCGCGCTGATCCTCGCCATTGTGGTGCTGGGCGGGATGGGGTCTACCCTCGGCGTGGTGCTGGCGGCCTTTGTTCTCACCGTGGCCCCCGAGCTGCTGCGCAGCTTTGCCGAATACCGCGTGCTGCTGTTCGGCGTGCTGATGGTGGTGATGATGATCTGGCGGCCACGTGGATTAATGCGCATCAGCCGCAGCGGAATTGCCGTGCGAAAAGGAGTGGCGCCATGAGTGAAGCGTTTACGCAGTCCAGCGACACCATTCTTCGCGTCGAACACCTGATGATGCACTTTGGCGGCATCCGGGCGCTCAACGACGTCAATCTTGAGGTGAAGCGCGGTTCGATTACGGCGCTGATTGGCCCCAACGGTGCCGGTAAAACCACGGTATTCAACTGTCTGACCGGTTTCTATAAGGCCAGCGGCGGTAATATTCTGCTCAATACCCGGCTGAAAACCACTCACGTTATTCAGGTGCTCGGGCAGAAATTCCAGCCTGGCGACTGGCTTCATCCACCACGCTTCGGGCGGCGGCTGTTCTATAAAATGTTCGGCGGTACCCATCAGGTGAACCGCGCCGGGCTGGCCCGTACCTTCCAGAATATCCGCCTGTTCCGTGAAATGTCGGTAGTAGAGAACTTGCTGGTGGCCCAGCACATGCAGACCAACCGCAATCTGATCGCCGGTATTCTCAATACGCCGGGCTACCGGCAGGCGGAAGAGCGCGCGCTGGACCGGGCCTTTTACTGGCTGGAAGTGGTGGATCTGGTGGAGTGCGCCAACCGGCTGGCGGGTGAGATGTCCTATGGCCAGCAGCGGCGGCTGGAGATTGCCCGCGCCATGTGTACCGGCCCTGAGGTTGTCTGTCTGGATGAACCGGCGGCGGGGCTGAACCCGGTGGAAACGCGGGCGCTGAGTAAAATCATCCGTTTCCTGCGTGACCACCATCAGATCACGGTGCTGCTGATTGAGCACGACATGGGCATGGTGATGGAGATCTCCGACCACATCATTGTGCTCGATCACGGTGACGTGATTGCTGAGGGCACGCCGCAGGCCATTGCGCATGATGAACGGGTGATAGCCGCCTATCTGGGTGCGGATGACGAGGAGACTGACCGATGAGTGAAGCCATGCTCGAATTTCGTGACGTGAACGTCTATTACGGCGCGATCCAGGCGTTGCAGAACGTCTCGCTGACGGTGAATCAGGGAGAGACCGTGGCGCTGATTGGTGCCAACGGCGCAGGAAAATCGACCCTGCTGATGTCAATTTTTGGTCAGCCGCACATTCGTAGCGGACAGATCCTGTTTCGCGGCGAAGATATCAGCCGTAAATCCACGCACTTTATTGCCTCCGGCGGCATCGCCCAGTCGCCTGAGGGGCGGCGGGTATTTCCTGACATGACCGTCGAGGAAAACCTGCTAATGGGCACCATTCCCATCGGGGATAAACACGCGGCTGAGGATCTGCAAACCCTGTTTGAGCTGTTCCCCCGCCTTAAAGAGCGGCGCAAACAGCGGGCAATGACCTTATCCGGTGGTGAACAGCAGATGTTGGCAATAGCCCGCGCGCTGATGAGCCGGCCAACACTGCTGCTGCTGGATGAACCGAGCCTCGGGCTGGCCCCCATTATCGTCAAGCAGATCTTTCAGACGCTGCGCGAGCTGGCACAAAGCGGCATGACGATCTTTCTGGTCGAGCAGAATGCGCACCATGCGCTGAAACTGTCTGACCGGGGGTACGTGATGGTGAACGGTCAGATTCGCATGACGGGCACGGGAGCCGAACTGTTGGGAGACAGCGACGTGCGCAAGGCCTACTTAGGGGGGATTTGACGACGTGTTACGTGGGAATTGACTGAAATTGTGCGGGCTGGCGGGCATCCGCACAATTTAACTTGCTGCCGCAGAATGTTGCGACATAATTAAATTTCAGTTAAAAATTTTATACAGTAATGCGCGAGTCTGATCACATTTTCCGCATGTTTTGCCATTTTGTGAGGCTTTCCTTACCTAAGGCAGCAAACAGTCGTTGACCCTGCTGATTTTATTACGCTATATAGCGCATCCCCGTTTTTTACGGCCCCTGCGCATCGCAGGCATGATCCCCGTTTTTAACCTTTTTTATGTCGCAGGGCGCAGCAGATGGTCTCAGATTTGGTTTCATTCTTGTTCTTTATATCGTCCATTTTCCTCTATATCCGGCGGGCCTCTGCGGGGCGCGTGTGGTTTTCCCTGCTGCTGTTTTTCCTCTGTTTGTATGTCATTTTGAATCTGGTGCTGATCGGCAGTAACTACTTTACCGGCGACGGCATTACCGATGCGGTGCTCTATACCGTGACCAGCAGCCTGAAAGGCGCGGGCCTGACCAAATATATCCTGCCGTTTTCCGGTCTGGTGGTGGCGCTGGCGGTGATTGTCTCCCTGCTGGTCTGGTGCCTGAAAAAACGTAAAAGCCACAACAGCAGCTGGAAATTCAGCGTGCTGGCCGTGGTGCTGGCGGTGTTTTCCGTGGGGTCCACGCAGGCGTTCCAAAACATTTCGCGGCTGGTTAAAACCCAAATCAGCGGCGATACCGCCGACTTTGATACCTACTACAAAGTGCCGCAAAAAGTGGTGAAGGGGAAGAAACCCAACCTGGTCTATATCTATGGCGAAAGTCTGGAGCGCACGTATTTTGATGAACAGACTTTCCCAGGATTGACCACTGAGCTGGCGCGCCACAAAGATGCCAGCATCGATTTTACTGCCACGCGTCAGGTGCCGGGCACCGGTTATACCATCGCCGGTATGGTTTCGTCGCAGTGCGGGATCCCGCTGTTTGCGCCCTTTGACGGTAACGCGTCCAGCGCGCTCTCCACCTTTTATCCTGAAAATATCTGCCTGGGCGATGTGCTCAAAGGGGCAGGTTACGACAACTATTTCTATCAGGGGGCTGAGCTGGCCTTTGCCGGTAAAGGCACCTTCCTCAAATCCCACGGTTTCGACTATTTGTACGGCTATAACGAACTGCGTAGCACGGTGGCGGACCCTCAGTACAAAAATGACTGGGGATGGTATGACGACACGCTGCTGGATGAGGTATTCAAGAAGTATGTCGAGCTGAGTAAGGCCGGTAAACCTTTCTCACTGTTTGCCCTGACGGTGGATACCCACCATCCGGACGGGTTTATCTCGCGTGGCTGTACCAAAAAAGAGTACTTCTACAACAAAAAAGAGAACCGCTCGCTCAGCGCCGTGGCGTGCAGCCAGCAGCTGTTGGCAGCGTTTATCGATAAAATCAAAGCGTCCGGCTATTACGACAACACGATCATTGTGGTGAGTTCGGACCATCTGGCGATGAACAACACCGCCTATGACATTCTGACCAAGAAAAACCGCAAGGATCTTTTCTTCGTGATGGATGGGCGCAACCCGCAGGCTGAGCTGAATAACGTCAAACGCAGCACCATTGATAATGGTGCAACGATCCTGGACTTGATGGGCGGTGATAACTTTATCGGCCTGGGGCGCAGCGGCCTGTCCAGCACCTCGCTGGCCACGCAGTTTATGAATATTGATGAGAAAATCGACAGTTGGAAGCCAGCGGTGATCAAGCAGTGGGGCTTCCCGAACAGCATCAGTAAATATGTGGTGGATAACAAAGCCAATACCTTTACCTTCTCCGGTATGGCGATCAAAACGCCGTTTATTCTCAAAGTGACGCCGAACAAAATTGAACCGATGTTTGACGTTTATCTGTCGACACCATTGAAAAAACAGCTGGCCTCATTGACCGTCAGCGACAACTTTGTCTGGGTGGATAAGTGCTATGAGATGGGCCGCGTCTGGGCACCGGAGCTGGCACTGAATCCCGGGTTGTGCGTTGCCTCGGGCAATCTGGGTTCCAGGCCGGCCATCGTGCAGGCCACCGGTGCCGTCTATAAGGGCAGTGTAGATTTCAGCAAAGAAACGGCGGGCAGCCAGCAGGCTTACCAGGAAACCGTTAAAGCGCTGAATATTGATGACGCCCAAACCAAATACCAGTCACCGGCTATTGCCTTCATGTTGCCGGGTTTACCACAGCAGGTGAAAGCCATTACCGGTGTGTCAGACGTGGAGAACTGGGGCCGTTGGTCAGATGCCAATCTGGCCCCGGCGGTCACCATTGATTACGTTGATCCGCTCCCCGCTAACTTTGACGTGGTACTGCGTGCCCGTGCCTATGGCAATAACATCGGCAAACCGATTTCGGTGAAAGTGGGGGATGAAGAGCATTTCGTCACCTTCAGCGATAAAGACGACACCCAGACCCTGCAGTTCAGTAATCCGGGCAATGCGCAGAGCATCGTCATCACGCCGCCGTCGCCGACTGAGCCGACGGAAGGCACCAGCGGCGGTTTCGAACCGAGAAAGCTGGGGATCGGGCTGGTATCACTGTCAGTTGAAGACCGGGATACGCAGTCGTAACCTGAGCAGGACATCTGTCAAAACCAAGCCCGTCTTATTTACTGCAGGCGGGCTTTTCTGTTATCACGCCTAAGCATTTTCCCCCGTTGGCCGATAAATAGATCAGTTCTGCAAGATGCCTTCGCGTCAGCGCACATCATCACGTTTTCTCATTGGGGAAAGTATGGATAATTTTCAAAAAGATATCGATGAGAGAACCAATCTCACCTCATCAAACCGGTTCGAGTTACTGCTGTTCCGCCTGGGGACCTCACCGGATGAAGAACAGTCGGAACTGTACGGAATCAACGTGTTTAAACTGCGCGAAATTGTCCCGATGCCACCTCTGACTAAAGCGGCGGGCATGGTGTCACCGATGTTAGGCATCGCGAATATTCGCGGCGAAATTATTCCGGTGATCGACCTTCCTGCGGTGGTGGGCTGTGTACCGAAAACCGGCCTGAACATTTTGCTGGTCACCGAGTATGCGCGCAGCACGCAGGCCTTTGCCGTGGAGTCGGTAGATGACATTGTTCGCCTTGAATGGAGCCAGGTACTGGCCGCAGAGGCTGGCGTGAAGAGCCGTAATATCACCAGCATTGCGCGTCTGGACAACGACTCTGCGAGCAACCGCCTGGCGCTGGTACTCGACGTTGAGCAGATTCTGTATGACATCGTCCCGCCGGAACGCAACACCAAAATAGACAGCCAGAAAACCAAAGCGTTTGCCCTTAAACCGGGCGCGGTGGCGATTATTGCGGAAGACTCTAAAGTTGCCCGTTCCATGTTGCAGCACGGCCTGGATGCGATGAAGGTGCCCGCTATCATGCATGTGACCGGTCTTGAAGCCTGGAACAAGATTAAAAAAATGGCGGAAGAGGCCAGGGCAGAAGGGCGACCTGTTTCCGATAAAATATCGTTCGTGCTGACGGATTTAGAAATGCCCGAGATGGACGGCTTTACGCTGACGCTCAATATCAAACGCGATGAGTTCCTGAAGAACATTCCGGTGATTATCCATTCGTCCTTGTCCGGCAGCGCCAACGAAGATCACGTTCGCAAGGTGGGTGCCGACGGTTATGTGGCGAAGTTTGAAATCAACGAACTCGAAGCGGCAATCCATAAAGCGCTGGATGCAAAGAAAGCCGTCAACGGCGGCTAAGCCAAAACCCGCTTAAGTTGCTTAAGCGGGCAGTCCTGTGCGCAAGCCTGTGAGTTATTTATTGGCTACTGACGGATGACCCGCTGTTGATCTACGTCGAGGGTTATCCCGTCGCCCGCAAGCAGGTTGTTCAGAGCATCGGCTTGCTGGCAGAGAAATGCGATGCCAGCCTGTCGGGCAATAATGGCACCATGAGAGACGTCACTGCCCGCCCGCAGGCAAATACCTTTGACCCGTTGTGCATCCAGTTGCAGCACGGCGGAGGGGAAAATGTCGTCGGCAACAATAATGGTCGGTGAGGTGAGCGCGGGTTGTCTTAAAACCTTACCCGACAGATGCTCCAGGGTGCGGTTTCTTACATCATCAATATCGATATAACGCGCCTGTAAATAGGCGTCGCTTAGTTGGCGATATTGTTTACTCAGGTCAGTCATGACGGCATCCCACGCCCATGACGCACTGCACTGCTTATCGCGGATCACCCGGCAAGCCTCTTCATACAAATCGGCATCATCCAGCAGCATGTGGTGGCCTGAAAAGATGGCCGCGATATCGGCCGAGTATTTTTCTTCAGCCATGACGGTGAGCGTATTGAGGTCATCCAGCGTTTGTTCAATCGCGCGCATTAAAGACTGCTGCTCTTTCACGACGTTGGGGCAGGTTTGCTGAGTGGGCTGAGGATGTGGCATGTCCCATAATACGGCGCTTCCTTTTACGCGCGCAGTGATGACCGGCCCGGGATTTTGCGATGCAGCCGGTTCTATCTGCTCGCCAAAATTCTCCGCCGCCAGCGCCTCGAAGGCCGCCAGTGCGGCAGCAGCCTGCGGCCCGCGCGCCAGCAATGTCAGCCTGTCATTACAGCGGACTTGCAGTAAGGCGATCTGATTAATGTTGTCCGGCGTCGCACGTTTTCCCTCCTTGTCCAACACCAGTTCGGCATTAAAGCCGGACAGCGTGGCGACCAGCCGTGAGGCGGGGCGCACATGCAATCCGTTAGGGTTTTTGATCACTACGGAGACGGACTGTGCATCGCCGTCATCGGCAAAAGAAGGGATGACGGGCGATGCTGGCGTCTGAGGGGGCAATCCCAGTTGAATACGCTTGGCCTCCAGCGCATTCATCGCGTCGTTGATCACCTTATCGATACCGGCACCTGAGGCTGCGCTGACCGTCGCGGCCAGCGTGCCTTCTACCAGCGGCGCGGCACATAAACGTACCTTCGCAGCAATGGCGGGATCGAGCAGATCCAGCGCGGTTTCGGCGCTCAGCAGCGCGCTGCCAATATCCATCATCACCAGCACATGATCGGTATCGGCGACGGACTCAATGGCTTCCATCACTTTGATCGGGTCAGTGCCAATCGGATTATCAACATCGTCAATGCCAGCGGCGATGGCCAGCTTACAGCCACCGCCCATGAGCATCTGCCGGGCCAGTTCTCCGACACCCTTGCCCAGTTGGGCACTATGAGAAACGATCACCAGGTTTACCATTGCATTTTCCTTACTCTTTGGCCGCGGCCGCCAGCATCTGAACCATAAACATCACTGAGGTGGCGCCCGGATCCTGATGGCCGATACTGCGCTCACCAAGATAGCTGGCGCGGCCTTTGCGGGCTTGCATCGTAATGGTGGCATGTGCGGCGGCTTCGGCGCGTTCGCTGGCCGCGTCCAGTGCGGCAGGAACTGACAGGCGTTGTTCGCTGGAGTGCCGCAGTGAATCAACCACCGGCAGCCAGACGTCACACATGGTTTTGTCGCCAGGCTCCGCTTTACCACGGCTGATCACACCGTCCGCGCCTTCGTGGATCATCTGACACAGCTCGTCCAGCGTCAGGCTCTGATGTGCCTGAGTGACCTGCGCTGCACGGATAAAGAAAGTGCCGAGCAGTGGACCGCTGGCACCGCCAACGTTGGAAAGCAGCGTCATGCCGGTATTCTTCAGGATGAAACCGATGTCTTTGTCGGCAATAGAGGGCAGTCTTTCTACCACCTTGCTGAAGCCACGATGCATATTCAGGCCGTGATCCGCGTCGCCGATCTCTTTATCCAGCCCGGTGAGGAAATCACTCTCTTTGGTAAAAATGTCGCCGCAGCGGTAGAGCCAGTCGACGATTTGATCTCTGTTCAGTGACATACGTGACTCCTTAGTTTCCCCAGTTGAGGCCGGGGGTGTGTACCGGGGCATCCCACAATGTCAGGGTATCGTCATCCACACTCAGCAGCGTTATAGAAAACCCTGCCATATCCAATGAGGTGCAGTACGTGCCGACCAGATTGCGTTCGATGCTGATGCCTGCCTGCTGACAACGTTGAGCCAGGCGGTTGTAAGCGCCATAAAGCTCTGACAAAGGTGTGGCACCCAGATTGTTGACCAGGGCAATGACGCGGTCACCCTTGTGCAGCGCTTGTTTACTTTGCTGCACATCCTGCCAGCTGCCCTGTGCGGTGTCCCATTGGCGCAGTTTGCGGCTGTAGGTGCCGTTTTCCAACAAGATGTCGAACATTTCATCCACGGTTTGGTCGAGCGAGGTAAAACGGCGACGGTCGATGCCCGGCTCACCGTGAATACCGACGCCGAACTCCATTTCGTCATCTTTCAGGGTAAAAGAGGGTTGTCCGGCAGCAGGCACGGTGCACGCGCCGGTAGCGATGCCGATGGAGTGGCCAAGGTTATTGAGTTTGCGCCCCAGTTCCGCGCAGGCGGTCAGCGAATCCCCGCGTTCGGCGGCGGCACCCACCAGTTTTTCGATAAGCACAGTATTGGCCACCCCGCGGCGGCCGGCGGTGTAAAGACTGTCTTTTACCGCAACATCGTCGTCCACCACGATGGTGGAGACTTTCACGCCGCTTTCGTGCAGCAGTTCTGTGGTTGTTTCAAAATTGAGAATATCGCCGGTGTAGTTTTTGATGATCAGCAGTACGCCTTCGCCACCGTCAATATGCATCGCACATTCGAACATCTTATCCGGCGTGGGTGAGGTGAATATTTCACCCGGACAGGCACCCGATAACATCCCCTGACCAATGAAGCCGCAGTGCATGGGTTCATGTCCGCTCCCACCACCGGAAAGCAGCGCCACCTTTCCGGCGACGGGGGCGTCAGCACGGGTGACATAGACGGGATCCTGATGAAGTGTCAGTTTCGGGTGAGCTAAAGCCAACCCACTGAGTTGTTCACTCAGCACCTCTTCTACACGGTTAATGAGCTTTTTCATGATTCGTACTCCCTCGGAGATTATTGGATGCTGCCCCTTATTCGCGGTGGCAGTCATCGTGCGTAGGGGACAGGTCATTGTTACCTGGCCGATAGAATGATTCTGAACGCGTTACCGGGAAAAAGGGTTTCAGGAATATTGGTTTCAATAAGGAACATGAATCCCGTTTTTGTGTTTCAAATTGGAACGTATTTTAAAAGGGAAGGGGGAAATTGCGAGGCAGGGCGCGTTTCCGATCCGGCTTTAGCGGTAAGGCTCCGGGTAAGGCAAAAAGATTTTTCTGCCACTGCGGCCATTCTCAGCGTGGCGGACTTTTTTATTCCCAGGGTCAGCGGACGGATTTTCAGGATTGCGCCAGATCGTGATCGCAATCCTGATAATTTGTGTGGTTTTGTGTTCCATTATGAAACGTATTAATTTTTCCACTGTTTCAAATCAGAACAAAAACGCGAAAGATCTTTTCGCCCCTGTGTCGCCCTAGAGTGATTGCATCGCGTCGGTACCGAGTCCGGTTTTGCAGGTGGTTGAAAGCAAAGCAGAACAGGGTCCGGCGACCTAGTGCACACATCCACACTTTGAGGGCGAAAAGAATGCTGAAAGTAATTCAATCTCCGGCTAAATATATTCAGGGTGCAGACGCCTCCGCGCTGTTCGGGCAGTACGCCAAAAACCTGGCAGAGAGCTACTTTGTGATTGCCGATGACTTCGTGATGAAGCTCGCCGGGGATAAGGTGCTCAACGGCCTGCAGGGGTATGGGATCAGTAGCCATGCGGAACGTTTCAAGGGCGAATGCAGCCATGTCGAAATAAATCGCTTGATCGCTATTCTCAAACAAAAGGGATGCAAAGGCGTGGTGGGGATCGGCGGAGGTAAAACGCTCGATACGGCGAAAGCTATCGGTTACTACCAGAAACTGCCGGTAATTGTGGTACCGACCATCGCTTCGACGGATGCGCCGACCAGCGCATTGTCAGTGATCTATACCGAAGTCGGCGAGTTTGAAGAGTATCTGATCTATCCGAAAAACCCTGACATGGTGGTGATGGATACGACGATTATCGCGAAAGCGCCGGTGCGTTTGCTGGTGGCAGGGATGGGGGATGCCCTCTCCACATGGTTTGAAGCCAAAGCCTGCTACGACGCCAGAGCCACCAGCATGGCGGGTGGGCAGTCTACGGTGGCCGCACTCAGTCTGGCTCGCCTGTGCTTTGACACATTGCTGGCAGAAGGTGATAAAGCCCGTCTGGCCTGTGAATGCAACGTAGTGACCGATGCGTTAGAGCGCATTGTCGAGGCCAACACCTATCTCAGCGGTATTGGCTTTGAAAGCAGCGGGCTGGCGGCTGCGCATGCAATCCATAACGGATTTACCATTTTGGAAGAGTGCCACCCCCTTTATCACGGCGAAAAAGTGGCGTTTGGTACCCTGTCGCAACTGGTATTGCAAAACAGCCCGATGGAAGAAATTGAGACGGTACTGGGTTTTTGCCATCGGGTCGGGCTACCGGTAACGCTGGCTGAGATGGGCGTTAAAGACGGTATTGAAGAGAAAATCATGGCGGTGGCTGTCGCGACCTGCGCGGAAGGGGAAACCATCCATAATATGCCGTTCCCGGTCACACCGGAGAGCGTCTATGCCGCCATTGTGACCGCAGATAAGATGGGGCAACAGTGGCTGGCGCGCTGAGTGGCTGCGGGTAACTGACGTAATCGCACCGGTCTTCCCGCACCGTTTATCTGTGTAATGACGTTTCCCCTCTGCCACCAATGTCTGGGGGTTCAGAGGGGTTTCTTATGACGAGAAAACGGGAAAGGTTATGACTACCCAGAAACAGGATGTTGGAAAAGAAGAAGTCACTTCACTTATCTCGCGCTCATGGCAGCGCTGTGACCGCTTTATGCAGCGGGAAACCTGGCAGCCCCCCCATCAGGCGCAGGGGCTGACGTTGGCGTCGATTTGCCGGCGTAAAACGGCGTTACTGACCATCGGCCAGGCGGCGCTGGAAGATGCCTGGGAATACATGGATAACCGGCCCTGTGCGCTGCTAATTCTTGATGAATCGGCCTGTATTCTCAGCTGTTGCGGGGATGCGCAAACCCAGGCAAAACTCGAAGCCTTGGGTTTTCGTGCCGGGAGTTATTGCGCTGAGAGCATTATCGGAAGTTGCGCACTGTCCCTCGCTTCGCTGCTTGGCCAGCCGGTAAAAACCAGCGGTATCCAGCACTTTAAACAAGCCCTTCATCCCTGGTCTTTCAGCTCAACCCCGATCTTTGACAATCACGGGCGGTTGTCGGGTTCGATCTCTCTTTGTTGCCTGAATGAATATCAGGCCTCATCGGATCTCTCCCTGACGCTGGCGGTGGCCAGGGAAGTGGGTAATTCGCTGATCACCGACAGTCTGCTGGCGGAGTCCAACCGGCACCTCAATCAGATGTATGGCCTGCTGGAAAGTATGGACGACGGCGTAATGGCCTGGAATGAGCAGGGCGTTTTGCAATTTCTGAATATTCAGGCGGCGACTTTTTTGCATCTGGATGTTCAGGTCAGTCAGGGCAAAATCTTCAGCGAACTGGTGACCCTGCCGCCGTTGTTGCGCCGTGCCATTAAACATGCGCGGGGGCTCAATCACACCGAAGTGACCTTTGAAAGCCAGCATCAGTTTATTGATGCGGTGATTACCCTCAAGCCTATCGTGGAAGAGCAGGGGATCAGTTTTATTATGCTGCTGCACCCGGTTGAACAGATGCGCCAGCTGATGACTAGTCAGCTCGGAAAAGTCAGCCATACGTTTGAGCAAATCGCCGCTGACGACCAGGAGTCACGCCGTCTGGTTCATTTTGGCCGTCAGGCGGCCAGAGGCAGTTTCCCGGTGTTGCTTTGTGGCGAAGAAGGCGTAGGAAAGGAGTTGCTCAGCCAGGCTATTCATAATGAAAGTGAATGTGCCGACGGTCCCTACATTGCGGTGAACTGTCAGCTGTATGCCGACAGCGCGCTGGGGCAGGATTTCATGGGGAATGCGCCGACGGATGAAGCCAAAGGCAGGCTCAGCCGTCTGGAGCTGGCCAATGGCGGCACGTTGTTTTTGGATAAAATAGAGTATCTGGCGCCTGAGTTACAGTCTGCGTTGTTGCAGGTGATCAAGCAGGGCGTGTTGACCCGCCTTGATGCCCGAAGGCTGATCCCGGTCAATGTCAAAGTGATTGCCACCACAACGGTTGATTTATCGGCGCTGGTCGAACAAAACCGGTTTAGTCGCCAGCTTTATTACGCCCTGCACTCATTTGAAATAGCCATTCCGCCACTGCGGGCACGTCGCAGCAGTATCCCGTCTCTGGTTTATAACCGGTTACGCAGCCTGGAGAAACGCTTTACCTCCAAACTGACGGTTGATGACGACGCACTGGCGCAGCTGGTGGCCTACTCCTGGCCTGGGAATGATTTCGAGCTAAACAGTGTCATCGAAAATATCGCCATCAGCAGTGAAAATGGCCGTATTCGCCTGAGCCATTTACCCGAGTATCTATTTTCTGAACGCCCGCTCGGCGATAACCCTTCGTCGTTATTACCCGCCAGCCTCACGTTTTCGTCCATTGAGAAAGAGGCCATTATTCATGCCGCCCGTGTCACCAGCGGCCGTGTGCGGGAAATGTCGCGGTTGCTGAATATTGGCAGAACCACGCTATGGCGCAAAATGAAGCAGCACGATATCGATGCCAGCCAGTTTAAACGCCATTCTCAAGAGTGATGTACTTCCATTGCGGGCAAAAGCGTCGCGATGTTAATCAAATAAACTGGATCCTTAGGTTAAATAAATGAAATTTATTCTCATCCTGAGTCGCGTAGAGTAATCACATGACGTCGGCATACTTTGCCAGGCTCTGCAGAGCGATTCTGCTCACGGTCAGCCAGAATATGAGGATAGAGACACTATGAAAAAGATTGGCTTTTTATCGTTTGGTCACTGGACCCCATCACCGCAGTCGGCCACCCGTTCAGCCGCTGATGTTTTGCTGCAATCCATCGATCTGGCCGTGGCGGCAGAGGAACTGGGGGCGGATGGCGCTTATTTTAGGGTGCATCACTTTGCCCGTCAGCTGAGTTCCCCTTTCCCACTGCTGGCGGCCATTGGCGCGAAAACCCACAGAATTGAGATTGGCACCGGCGTTATCGACATGCGTTACGAAAACCCGATGTATATGGCTGAAACGGCCAGTGCGGCGGATCTGATCTCCGGTGGGCGCCTGCAGCTGGGGATCAGCCGCGGCTCACCGGAACAGGTTATTGATGGCTGGCGCCATTTCGGTTTTCAACCCGCGGAAGGTGAGACGGATTCCGATATGGCGCGGCGCCACACCGAAGAGCTATTGGACGTGTTGCGCGGAAAAGGTTTTGCCGAACCGCACCCGCAGCCCATGTTCCCGAATCCGCCGGGTCTTTTGCGCCCGGAACCCTATTCTGCCGGTTTGCGTGAGCGCATCTGGTGGGGAGCCGCAACCAATGCGACATCAGTCTGGGCTGCCAAACTCGGCATGAACTTGCAAAGTTCTACGCTGAAATTTGATGAGACCGGCGAGCCCTTCCATATTCAGCAGGCCAAGCAGATCCTGTCTCTTATACACATCTCCGAG
>CAMLBO010000044.1 GCA_946478305.1 uncultured Enterobacterales bacterium | reverse complement strand
TCGGAGATGTGTATAAGAGACAGGTACAACATCCAGCGTCTGCTCGTCACGCTTGTTCAACTGGTGCAGAGCGATCTGCTCGATATCCAGACTCATGGGAGTTTCTCCGGTTAGGCATTTTTATAAAAAAGGATGACAGAGGGATCAATATCCAAACTGTAATGGCGCGTATTCAAACATTGAATGCGCCGTCCTTGCAACCGCAAAGCCTCGGGTGCGGAAACACAAATAAATACATCCCATCAGTATCTCAACGTTGGCCACGTTATAAAAATGCAGAAACTGATGCCACGATAAGTTAAGATATTGCACTTTGTCAGGCTTTGAGCACATTAATCCATGCCACGATCATCTCGTTACAGTGACGAACACGTTGAACAGATCCTTTCTGAACTGGTCAATGTACTGGAAAATCACCGCACCCCAACCGACCTTTCTCTGATGGTTTTGGGTAATATGGTGACCAACTTAATCAATACCAGCGTCGCACCTGCGCAGCGAAAAGCCATTGCAGGCTCTTTTGCAAGTGCACTGCAAGCGTCGATAAGAGAAGATAAAGCCCATTAATCCAACATTTGCCCAAAACCTCTTATGGTGACAAATAGTCAGCGCTATCGCGAAAAAGTATCCCAGATGATCAGCTGGGGGCACTGGTTCGCCCTGTTTAATATTCTGCTCAGTCTCGGACTCGGCAGCCGCTATCTTTTTGTGTCTGACTGGCCCTCTTCGCTTGAAGGGCGTATTTATGCGCTGGTCAGTTGGCTTGGGCATTTCAGCTTTATTGGTTTCTCTACCTATCTGCTGATCATCTTCCCGCTCACCTTTGTGGTGATGTCACAACGTCTCCTGCGGTTCCTGTCGGCTATTTTAGCCACGGCCGGGCTGACGTTGTTGTTGGTAGATACCGAGGTGTTTACCCGCTTCCACCTGCACATTAATCCGGTAGTGTGGGAACTTGTGGTCAACCCCGGACGAGGCGAACTGGCCCGCGACTGGCAGTTAATGTTTATTGCTGTCCCTATTATCTTTTTGGTGGAAATGTTGTTCGGTACCTGGGCATGGCAGAAACTGCGCAGTCTGAATCGACGCAATTTCGCCAAGCCTTTAGTGGCATTATTTATTGTCAGCTTCTTTGCGTCGCACCTGATGTATATCTGGGCGGATGCCAATTTCTACCGCCCGATCACCATGCAGCGCTCCAACCTGCCGTTGTCGTACCCGATGACCGCCCGTAAGTTCCTTGAGAAACATGGCTTGCTGGACGCACAGGCTTATCAGCAACGTTTGATTGAGCAAGGCAATCCAGAAGCGCTGTCGGTGGAGTATCCACTCAACGACATCAATTTCCGGGATAAAGGCAGCGGCTATAATTTACTGATGATCGTGGTTGATGGCCTTCACGCCTCGACCACGGCGAAAGATATGCCCGCTCTCAATGCATTTGCGCATGAGAACGTCAGCTTCAACCAGCATTACAGCTCAGGCAACCGCGTCGACACCGGTCTTTTCGGCCTGTTCTATGGAATTTCGCCAACCTATATGGAAGGCATTATTTCTGCGCGCAAATCTTCGGTGCTGATGACATCACTGGCCAAGCAAGGGTATGAGTTTGGGTTGTTCTCATCCGATGGATTCAACAGCACACTGTATCGTCAGGCGCTGCTGACCGATTTCTCATTACCGGCGCCGGCCAATCAGCCAGACTCACTGACGGCCCAGCAATGGCAACAGTGGCTGAATGCGCGCAGTACGCGTCCATGGTTCTCCTATATCGGTCTGAACGGTGTTTCTTCCACATTACGCCATGGCAATGACGCTGTACCGACTGGGAAAGCCTTCGTTCAGCGTTATCAGCAAGGTACGCAGGAGGTCGATCAGCGTATCGCCGAGATTTTACAGGAACTGAAGACACGCGGTGTATTGGACAAAACCGTGGTGGTCATCACCGCTGCGCATGGCGTAGAGCTGAATGAAAATGGAACCTGGGATTCAGGCAATAATATGAACCGTGACCAACTGCAGGTTCCGCTGGTCATCCACTGGCCGGGAACGCCAGCACAGTCCATCAACAAGCTGACCGATCACGAAGATGTGATGACGACCCTGATGCAGCGCCTGTTGCATGTCACGACTTCACCTGCTGATTTCTCTCAGGGTGAGGACTTGTTTGCAGCCAAGCGCCGCCATAACTGGATCTCAACCAGTGACAACGGCACCCTGGTCATCATCACACCGTCCCAGACCTTGCAACTGGAAAGAGATGGCGACTACCGCGCTTATGACCTTGCTGGCAAACGCATTAAAGATCAGAAACCGGAACTGGGCCTGCTGTTACAGGTTCTGACCGATGAAAAGCGGTTTATTGCAAACTAAGCACCAGACTAAAGGCCCGCCCACCATAGGCGGGCTTT
Source organism: uncultured Enterobacterales bacterium (assembly GCA_946478305.1). Taxonomy (GTDB): domain Bacteria; phylum Pseudomonadota; class Gammaproteobacteria; order Enterobacterales; family Enterobacteriaceae; genus Ewingella. The sequence goes on along the minus strand of CAMLBO010000044.1, from coordinate 35,832 downwards.
CATGCCCCAGTAAGATGTCCAGCCCGTCGTGGTGGTAACCATCCTGCCCTTATCAATAATGACAAACGTCGGGGTCACGCCGATATCCCATTGTGCTGAAAGCTCACCGCGCGGGTCATTAACCACCGGCATCTCAATGCCTTTCGCCTGCAGATAGCGTTGCAATTGGCTGCCATCGCCAGAGCGCAAGGCCACCGTTAACACGTTTTCACCTTCGGCTGCCAGCTTGCCCACCTCCGGCGTGGTGATTTTACATACGCCACACCAGGTCGCCCAAAAGTAAACCAGCAGCGGGCGCTGCTGGCTTTGCTCGTTGAGGGTAAGACTCTGGCTATCCAGGGTTAGCAGCGGTTGATGGCCAAAGTTAGCCGGTGCCTGCGGGGCACGCAGAAAATCCATGCCCAGCAGCACCACCATCACCAGCACAACACCGATCCCCAGCTCTTTTGCCCAACGCTTAACTTTTCCCATTTTTTACCTTCGCCAGTTGCGCCTTAACCAGCGTATTAAGGTCATCCCAGGAGATGGCACCAGCAACCAACTGGTCACCAATAATGGTGGCCGGTGTCCCCTGAATCCCCAGCACTTCGGCGATTTCAACATTGGTTTTCAGTTGCAGATAACTTTCGGGCGTCACTTTGACGGGTTCAAGACCGACTTTAGCAATCGCGGCATCGATACTCTCTTCATCCTGAGGCCCTTTTTTCGCCATCATCCGCTGGTGCAGCGCCATGAATTTGTCAGGCTGCTGCTCCCAGACGGTCAGCGCTGCGCGGCCTGCGCTGATCGAACTGGCACCACGAAACGGCAGCAACTTAATCACCACCGCGACGTCAGGATTTTCTTTCACCAGCCGCTCCAACATCGGGTCAAACTGTTTGCAGTAGGGACAGTTATAATCGGTGAATGACACCAGCGTCAGCCGGGCATCTTTGGCCCCGAAACGTGGCGTGGCAGGATCCTTAAACAGAATCTGCTCCGGTGTTTGTTCCGCGGCCGGTGACTGTGCCAGCGAAAGAGGCGATACCACCATCATCAAAATCAGCATTAACGTTTTCATTATTTCTCTCCACGGGCATTTTTCAGCCCCTGTAAAACGGCGTCACGGGTCAGCAGCGGCGATAGAATTTCGCCAACGGGCATACCCGGTCCATAAATTTGGTTGAACGGTACGGCAACGCTGCCGCGTTTTTGCAGAAATTCATTGATCGGTTTCGACGGACGGCTCCAGTCACCGCGCAGGGCCACAACCTGTTGGTCACTCAGCGCCTGTTGCACGTCATCACGCAGCAGCACGTTGAATTTATTGGCCTTACAGGTAACGCACCAGTCGGCGGTGACATCGACAAACACCACTTTATTTTGGGCAAGAGCTTCAGTGATCGCCTGCTCGGTGAGCGGCTGCCAGTTGACCTTATCCTGCAACGGTCTGCTGGTGCCGCTGAAAAAGAACGCGGCTGTCAGCATCAGCAGACCGCCCAGCAGCAACCCGGTGCAAAGCGCCACCGCCGTATTGCGTCTGCCATAGCGTCTTAAAGACGCCACCATCAGTGCCAGCAGCATCAACGCAGCAATGCTGATAACAACCTCAGTACTCAGATGGTTTTGCATCAGGCTCAGCAACCACAGACAAGCCGCCAGCATCAACACACCCAGCGCCAGACGCAGGCGCAGCATCCAGCGCCCCGGTCGTGGCAGACGCAGCGCCAGCCCAGGCCAGATGGCAATCAGCAGCCACGGCAGGCTCATGCCAATCCCCAGCATCAGAAACAATCCCCACAACACCGGCAACGGTGCTGCCAGCGCAAAGGCCACGGCGGTCCCGAGGAAAGGGGCTGAGCAGGGTGTTGCTAACAGAGTTGCAAAAGCCCCTTCACCAAAATTGCCCGCCAGTCCGCTACGTTTTTGGGTGGCAAGACGGGTGGTCATGCGCGATGGCAGATTGATTTCAAACAGTCCCAGCAGATTAGCGGTGAACAACGCCGTGACCAGCACCATCAGGCCGATAAACCACGGGCTCTGGAACTGAATGCCCCAGCCGAGGGTTTGATTGGTGTAACGCAGCACGGTCATCAGCAGCGCAAGGGCCAGAAACGACGTAATGATACCCGCCGAGGACGCGAGGAACTGTACCCGCACGCTTTTACGGTCACGCTGTTTTACCTGCAAAATGCTGCCGAGTTTCATTCCGAGCACGGGTAAAACACAGGGCATCAGGTTGAGGATAAACCCGCCCGCCAGTGCCATCAGTGCAATTTGCCAAAGCGCTACTGCGCCGCCAGCTGCTGCGCCCGTCAGCTTATCGACAGGCAGCGTCAGTTGCTGCGCTATCCCATTGTCTGCCAGCACCAGACTCAGCGTTTTTCCGCTGATGTCCCCCGCCGCCTCACCCCATTCGTCGGTGACAGGTACGGTTGCCGACAGTTGTGCACCATCCGTTTTTATCTGCGGTTTACCAAAGGCGCTGCCCTCCAGCCCGTCAATAAACAGCGCTGGACTCTGCCAGCCCTGCGTGCGGCTGGCGGAAATCACCAGACTACCCTGCCGGTAAGCGGCCGAAGCGTCGTCAGTCAGTCCCTGCGCGATAGGCACCTGTCCCATCGCGATAGCAAACTGACGTGAGAATTCAGCCCTGTCGCCCGCAGCGGTGAGATCCAGATGGAAGGGATAATCGGTCAGAATACAGACATTGCTGCACGTCGGCAGCGTCAGCGTGCCGGACAACGTCGTGGGTGATGTCCCTCTGATAACGATCGGGAAAGTCACATCGTCGTGATAGCCCTGCGTGGTCAGCCCCGCAACGTCAAAACGCGATGGCGTGGGCCAGAACCACTGCGCTGGCGCAGCGCTGTCTTGCCATTCGATGACTGGCGCAACGCCGCCCTCACCGGGCGAACGCCAGTAAGTTTTCCAGCCTTTTTCCAGACTGACCGAGAGCAGAACCTGGGTTTCAGCACCCGACGGTTCGGCCTGAAAACGCACTTTGGCGTGGGAGTTTTGTGGACTTTGCAGCCAGCCTGAATCCGCCGCATAAAGCTGAGGCAGCCAAAGCAGCAGCAGGCAGGCCATGGCCGCCCTGAAGGCACTATGCATAAATTTTCTCCAAAAATAAAAATGTCACATCCGAAACAACAGCGGAGGCGCGTTTTTATTCCCGGAAGACGCAGAGCCGCAAATGTACCCGCAGTCGCGGAACAGGCACGGCATCAGGCAGGAGCGTGCGGACAGCGGCCAGATTGCCCGCTGACAAAAATGCCAACAGCAGACCAAGGGCCAGTAGCGCAAACTCGAGGATAACAGGGGGAGCTGACAACATGGATTTGCTGCTCAACTCGCAGGGAGTGGGGATAGCGGCCGCTTCTGATGTGCTACCCACGGCATTTGGGGAGACCTGCTGTGTCACAGTATCGGCACGCAGGGAAGCAGCAAGCGCGTTCATCCCGGCGATACGCTGCGTCATACATGTCAGTATAACCAGAGTAGCCAGGCAGAAAAAAACCAGTGCGGAGCGCCGTTGCTTTATCATTAATTCCTCATTAGATACTGGCCGTATTCTAACTTCCAGCCAAACATTCACAAGGGCTATATATAACCTATTACATGAATTTACGCTTAAAACAGCTGGAGCAGTCGCTGTTTTTACTGTATATTTAGCCAGTTAATTTACTGACATATCTGTATGAAGGATAAGTGTAATGCTGGTTGAACTGGTTTATGACAAACGCAACGTGGCAGGTATCCCGGATGCCAGCGACAAAATTAAGGCTGAGCTGACTAAACGCGTCCACCGCTTATTTCCTGATGCTGAAGTCAAAGTAAAACCGATGCAGGCGAATGGTCTGAATACCTCTGGCGCCAGTAAGCAGGACCGTTCTCATCTCAATCAAATGCTGGAAGAGATGTTCGAAGAGGCCGATGAATGGCTCTCGGCTGAGTAACGGTTACTTACAAAGCGCAACCGAAATAAACATAACCCGGCAATCGCTTATTATAATATGGGCATGATACAAAATTCATTATCAATCAGAATGATGAGTGCCGGGTTTATGCTGAATTAACCAGCATTTTGCCTTCAGCTTCGTCGTTCTTTGGCAACATCAGCGTCAATGACTTGCGAAGCCACCATGCCCCCGAAAAAAGCCAATGCACAACCCCATTTTTATTCAAAACGCTTTGCCCTGATTTGTCTGGGTATTGTCTGTTGCATGGTCTTTCTGTTGGCCCGCGTTGGCTATTTGCAATTGCTTAACCGCCCAATGCTGGAACGTCAGGCGGACCAGCGCTCATTGCGTTCAACCGTGATCCCCGCCGACCGTGGCACTATTGCTGACCGTAACGGCCACCCGCTGGCACTGAGCGTTGCATCCAAAGACATTATCGCCGATCCCTTCCGCGTCCTGCAGCTGCACAGCGACCTTAACAGCCCGAAATGGCAGTATCTGGCCTCTGCGTTGGATATGCCACTCTCGCAACTGCAGCAGACCATTACCAGTGACCCACAACGCCGCTTTGTTTATCTGGGACGCAAGGTGGAACAGGGTATCGCCAATGACATCGGCCAGCTGCATCTTGGCGGCATCAGCAGTCAGCATGATGACAGCCGCTATTATCCGATGAGCGAAGCAGCGGCCAACCTAGTGGGCGTGGTAGGCACCGATAACGAAGGGCTGACCGGGGTCGAAAAAGGGTTTAATACTCTGCTGGAGGGCAAGCCTGGCATGCGCGAATATCGTCAGGACGGCCATGGCAACGTGATCGGCGTCCTGAAAGAGGTCCCACCGCAGCAGCCACCGACGGTTAACCTGAGCATCGACAGCTACATGCAGTACGTGATGTATTCACGTCTGCGTGATGGCGTGATGCTCAACCAGGCAGATTCAGGTGCTGCGGTACTGGTCGACGTCAATACCGGTGAAATCCTTGGAATGGCCTCCTACCCTTCCTATAATCCCAATAATTATGCCGGTGTGCAGCCGAAAGACATGCGTAACGTAGCAATCAGTGACAGCTTTGAGCCAGGTTCCACGGTGAAGCCACTGGTTGTTATGGCCGGGCTGGCTCGTCACATGATACGCCCTGACTCCGTACTGGATACCCGACCGTACACTGTCAATGGCCACCTGATTAAAGACGTTGGCCACTGGCCTGCTTTGACCATCACCGGCGTATTGCAGAAATCCAGTGATATCGCGGTATCCCACATTGCGCTGGCGATGCCTGCCCAGGTGCTGGTGCAGCTTTATCAGTCCTTTGGTCTGGGTAAACCCACCGATCTGGGTATCGGCGGTGAGAGCAGCGGTTACTTCCCGCTGCACCGCGAACGTTGGGCAGACATTGAACGCGCCACCTTCTCGTTCGGCTATGGTCTGCGTGTAACCCCGCTGCAAATTGCCCGTGAATACGCCACTATCGGCGCGCTGGGCATATACCGGCCACTGTCGATCACCAAGGTCACGCCCCCCGTGCTGGGTACCCGTGTCATGTCTCAGGATGTGGTTCAGACCGTCATTCATATGATGGAGAGCGATGCCCTGCCCGGTGGTTCAGGGCTTAGCGCGGCGGTCCCCGGCTATCGTCTGGCGATAAAAACCGGTACGGCGGAGAAAATGGGGGCCAGCGGTAAATATGACGGTGGTTACATCAACTACACTGCCGGTGTTGCTCCAGCCAGTAATCCGCGCATAGCACTGGTGGTCATGGTGAACAATCCTCAGGCAGGCAAGCACTTCGGTGGCTCCGTGGCAGGACCGATATTTGGCCAGATCATGGCGCAGGTACTTAATCATATGAATATCGCCCCCGACGCCCTGGTGCCTCAAACGCCACCAGAGACAATCATCAAAAATGGGCAGAAGACCGATCTGGTCAGACGCAGCGCGGCTGCCGACTGATTTTTTTCCCCGTCAGACTAGATTTCTGCCTCTAATCTGGGTACCTTCCCGCTGGTTTCGCCCGAAGTGGTGGTAATGTTGGAGGCAGAGCTTCTCTGCGAAGATGATTATGAAGCGGCTTTTTATTGTGTTCGTCATTTTTATTGCCGTATGTGCGGCTGTCGTGGCACTCAACATGCAGGGTTCCGGCCCATGGTAACTGAGATGTTGAGACTATCCAGAGAGAACTGATTTTGCCTACAGGTAAGCGATTCATCATGATCATCACTGCTATTCTTATTGGAATAGTGGTGCTTGACGATGTTATCGCCCGGTTCATTCATTGGATCCTGCTGCGCTAAACGCTGTCCTACATGCGCCGTTGTGGCAACCCCGTCATCACGACGAAGTTGTGTATAATAGCTTTATTGAACATCAACACAGACTGGTTATGGCTCAGGATATTCATCTCACTATCGTCTGCGCACTCAGCAAATGGATTGAAGGCCATCTTGGGCGCGTCATCCACCTTGAAGAATTGGCTGAGTATTCAGGCTATTCGCTTTGGCACATGCAAAAATTGTTTAAAGAATCGACCGGTATTTCGCTCGGGAAATATATCCGTGAGCGCCGGCTGGCCAGCGCGGTGTACCAGCTCAGCAGCAGTGACACCTCCATTTTCGATATCGCCATGGATTTCGGCTTCGGTTCGCAGTCGCATTTCACCTACATGTTCCGCAAACGCTTCAATATTACGCCTTATGAATTCCGCCAAAATCCGGATATCAAACTTGAAGTGGCACCGCCACTGCACATCATCCATCAAAAATCGGCCTGATCCAGATTAAAACCCAAAATCGCTGAGAGAGGGGTGATCGTCAGGGCGGCGACCCAGCGGCCAGTGAAACTTTCTCTCACTCTCTTTGATCGGCAGGTCGTTAATACATGCGTAGCGGGCAAACATCAGCCCCTGCGCGTTGAATTCCCAGTTTTCATTACCAAAGCTACGGAACCAGTTACCCGAATTATCCCGCCACTCATAGGCAAAGCGCACCGCAATACGCGCGCCATCGAAAGCCCACAACTCTTTAATTAAACGATACTCCAGCTCTTTAGCCCATTTACGTTCGAGAAAAGCCACCACTTCTTGCTGGCCTGTGGCAAATTCGCTGCGATTACGCCAACGAGTATCTTCAGAGTAAACCTGGCGAACACGCTGTGGATCGCAACTGTTCCAGGCATCTTCCGCCAGGCGAATCTTTTCAATGGCACTTTCACGGGTAAATGGTGGTAACGGGGGTTTAACTGACATAGTGACCTCAGCTGTAGAGTCGTTTAGCGGGCGGAATGTATAACGATAAAAAACGCGGCCTGAGCCGCGTTGGATTTTACTGCATTATTCGGTGTCTGAAGGTATCAGGTTAGAACTGATACACCAGGCCTACTGCAGTGACGTTATCGGTATTGATACCCGCATTATCCGTGAAGGTGCTGCTATCGATCAGGTTGATTTTATAGTCGACATACGCAGACATGTTTTTATTGAAGTAGTAAGTTGCCCCCATATCAACAAATTTCACCAGGTCCTGATCGTCGTAGTTGTTGCCCAGACGGTCGGTACCCAGATCTTTACCACGCGTCTGGTTATAGGCCACAAACGGACGCAGGCCAAAATCAAACTGATAGCTTGCGTAAGCTTCAAATGCCTGAGACTGGTTAGCGTAACCATAAGCTTCTGAATCGGTAGAACCGAAGCGGGAAGCATTATAAGCCTGGGTAAACATCGCGGCCAGGTAGACGTTATTCGCGTCATATTTCAGACCACCGCTATAACCCTCTGCTTTCTTACCCTGTCCCATAATACCCGGTGCAGAGTTTTGCTCATCCGTACGGTCCGAGTTGAAGAACGCACCGGCAATACTCACGCCTGCACCGATATCGTAGTTCAGCGACATCCCGTAGCCATCACCGTTTTGCGTCAGCACATCACGCGTACCTGGTTCACCGCCACCGCTGTCATTTTTACCCTGATACTGTAAGGCAAACTTCAGGCCATCAACCAGGCCAAAGAAGTTGTTGTTACGGTAAGTAGCAACACCATTAGTACGCTGGAACAAGAACTGGTCAGCGCCATAGGTGGAACCATCGAACTCAGGCTGCATGTCGGTATAAGCCGCTACGTCATAGAGTACGCCGTTGTTACGACCGTAATCGAATGAACCATAGTCACCAAATTTCAAACCAGCAAAGCCATAACGCGTGAAGGAATTGTTACCGGAATCAGAGCTTTCGGCATGGTTAACCTGCACCTGATATTCCCACTGGCCGTAACCGGTCAGTTGGTCGGAGATTTGTGTCTCCCCCTTGAAACCCATACGTATATAGCTCTGGTCGCCATCAGAGCCAGCATCATTAGAGAAATAGTGGAGGCCATCGACTAAACCGTACAGGTCCAGTTTGTTGCCGTCTTTATTATAGACTTCTGCCGCACTTGCTGATCCTGCCACTAATAATGCAGGGACCAAGAGAGAAAGAATTCGACGTTTCATTTTGATCTATCCTCGTAGGGTGTCGGGCGTGCCACTGATTTGTGAGTGCTAGGTGAAATAAAACTATTAAAATTATATGCCCGACATGGCAAATCCATTCTCTGGATATAAGCCTTATTAATCCAGAAAGAAAATGATACGAACCTAACGATAGTGTTTCATACATATTAGAAGATGTAAATAAATGTTAATGTCACCGAACTTTCTTGAAAAAAATATGAGCATAAAATAAAGCACTAATAGTTAACTTTTAAAATACATCAATGAATTCAATTAACTATCATAAATAGCGCAGCACTAAGTGATAAAGCAAAAACTCAGAAATTCTCTATAATTCACCTTGCTATCATCATTATTTGTTATTTATTACCTTCATTCCGGATTTTCTGGATACGACAGCCGGCCTCATTGGCCGGTTTTTTTTTGCCTTTACCCCCCGCTAGTTTCACCCCGTGATACTCCAGGTTATGGTTTATTTCAGGCCGGTAGCACAATAATGACTATTTTCCACTCCGCATAATTCCCCTATCACACCACTCAATATTTTATCTTATTTTTCATATTATCTTCACATTTTGAACAGTGATTTATTAATATCCGATATTAAATACACGTCTTATTAGGACCAAAAAACAGTCAGTTAATTATCCTGCCGCAGATTTTCTCCACAATAGATCCTATTTTTGTACAGTATTGGTCAGCCAGCAGGTTAATCCGGTACTATGAGGCATTCTAAGAGCAATCCCGCTGATGTCGTTGCTTTCAGCCGATACACTCTTGCTCTGTATGCGTGCTGGTTCACTTGCTTTATAAGCCACCAGCGCGCCCCATCCCTGTCCCGGATTCAAGGAACTACATGTCACAACAGCATCAGCACGACAACCTCTCAAAAGCCAGAATGCTTCTGGCAACGCGCCGTTTTGTTAAACTCGACGAGTGGCTGTTATCGCTGATGCGTGGCTGGCAGAACCAGACCGACCTTCACAGCGACTATGGTCTGGTGTTGCATCCGGCTGCGCTGACCAGCGGGGCCGAGACCCATACCGTCAACCCACTGGAAATCTTCAGCGACTGGGTACAACAGTGCCCGGGGAGCTACCACGCGCATGTGCTGTTGGGCATGTACTGGCATGAGCAGGCATGGAGGATCCGTCAGGGTAACGGCAGCGATGAGATTGAAGACAGCCAGTGGTTAGGCGCGCAACTTTGTTGTGACTACTCGGTACTGGCCTTCTTGCGTGCAATTGAATTACATCCGCGTCCGACCCATGCCTTTCGCCACCTGATGAACCTGAGTGGTGGCTTTGGTGAGCCCTACTGGTTACGCGATCTGTTCGCTGGCCAACTGCCGTTGCCGCTGCATGAGAAATTCAATATTGCGGGCAGTGCCGTCTGGCATGCCGGTGTGGCCTATCTGCACGAACTGGGCGTTGAGCCTGTAACGCACTGGCCACAGACCTTACCCGTCCCACTGAGAAACAGCCGTAAAGAAGCAGAAGAGGCGTTGGACTACTGGCTGCGCATGGCAATGAGTGTGCGTCACAGCGACGTCGGCACCATGGAGTCTTACCTGATTTTCCATTCCACGGCATGGGGCGGTAATGACGAGCAGCAGATGCAAATTATTGACGGCCCCCTTTGTGCAGAATTCAGCGAAGCTGAACGCAATCATTTTCGCGCAAACGCACTGAAAGACGCCCTTTCCGGCGACATTGCCGACCGTGATTCAGAACGCGCTTACCTTCTGCAACAACGCCTGCAAGCGTTGCTCGCGCAGCCGCTTGAGGAAACAACCCGCATCCGTCTGTTAGATCTGTATGGGACCTGCGCTGCCTATTGGCAGGATGATGACCAGGCTGGTCTGGCCGTTTACCGCGACCTGTTTAGCGTCTCACCGCAGGCCATGCCAGGACATTTTGCCGCCATGTTTATCTCCCGCGCCGTCCTGGCGAACGGCGAACAGCAGGGGCTGACAACGCTAACGTCCCTGCTTATCCGTGCTATCAACCAACCTGACGATGCGGTCCTGGTAGCTTATGCAGCCACCGCCGTGCAGTTCGGGCTATATGGCCTGCCGCTGCAACCGGAGCTGAGCCATGGACTGATGGATCGTGCGACATCATTGATGCAGTCGTCGGGACAGGATGCCAGCGCGAAAGACCTCATCACGATTGCTCACGATATGGCAATTAATGATGACCTCGATGCGGCTCATTTCCTGATGACTGAAATGGCACGCCGCGGCAGCGCGCTGCACAGCTATGAGCTCTATTTCTTCTATCGCAATGGCTGGCACCAGGATGTGCCTGAAAAATTTCATAGTGACAGTAATGCCATGGACTGCGTGCTCAGCGCGGCCCGTTCCGGCCTGGTACCCGCGATGTTCACCTGCGCTAATGCGTTGCGTGAAGGCATCGGTGGCGAAGCAGATTACGAACAGGCTATGCAGTGGTATCAACGAGCCATCGACGCAGGACATCTCTCCTCCGCCTACTGGCGCGCCAGCTGCGCGCTGGACAGCGGGCCGGAGCAGGATAAACGACTGGCCGCCGAGCAGTGGCTTCCGGCCATTTTACTTGACCCGCAACACCCCGACCGCAGCGAAGCCGCCTATACCCTCGGCATGGCATGGATGACCGGCAGTGGCGTCAAAAAGAACCGTCATGTTGCCGCACAATTTATGCAGTTTGTTCTCGAACTGGACCCGCATTCCGACGCCGCGCGCCAGATGCTTACCGAGCTCACAGGCTCCCTGCGTAACCGCATGAGCCTGTGGCAGGATAAGCGCAAAACGGATGAAGTCGACGCGGTAGCGATATACCGTTTGCAGGAACCGCTGCAATAAAGATGCGTAAATAGAAGGGGGTGGATTTCTGTTTTATGCCAATGATTATCCAAGGTTTTTCGTCTGCTTCTGTTTTTTAACTCGCTGATTTGACGCACTCGACATTCTGCTGAACGGCGCGGGTTCAAGACCAAGGCTCGAACACCGAGTGAAGTTAGCGCAAAGCGCCGGGATCGGCGTCATACGCCGCGCCTACAGAACAAGTCCATCTTTCCAGCGACAGCACGCAGTTAAAAAGCGTGGAGAGATCCAAGAGAGGAAAAGCACTTTCCTCTCTTGGCCAGTTTCGGCACAAACAGTTAAGTAAGCACAGCAGATGAAAAAACAAAATTTACTGCACTCTTTTTAAGAGCCGCCATTGCAGAGGCTTCTTCTACCTTTCCCGCAGCGACTCTTTGACCTTATTCAACGGTTTAATCAGATAATCCAGCACGGTTTTTTGCCCCGTTTTAATCTCAACGCTGGCGACCATACCAGGAACGATGGGAAATTGCCGTCCGGCTTTGTTGGTCAGGACGGCTTTATCGGTACGCACATAAACGCGGTAATAGAACTGGTCACGTTTAACTTCATCCTGCAAGGTGTCTGGCGAAACGCTCTCTACCTGCCCTTTTAAATCACCATAAATAGACGAGTCATAAGCACTGATTTTTACCGTGGCCTCCAGCCCGGGACGGATGTAGGCGATATCACGTGGATTAATACGAGTTTCTATCAGCAACTGGTCTTCGATCGGCACGATCTCCATCAGTTTGCCGCCCGGCTGCAATACACCACCGACGGTGCTGACCTGAATGTCCTTCACGATACCATGCACCGGTGAGAACAGTTCAGAACGGGTCACCTGATCCTCTTTACCGGCCATCACCTGCATTTCTGCATCCAAATCGGCGTTGTTTTTCACCTGCTCCTCACGGGCGCGCACCGCGTACTGGTTGATGGCATCATCGATTTTACCGCGTAGTTCGCTGGCCTGTCGTTTAAGCCGGATCACCTCAACCTCACCCGCCGCCCCCTTGGCAACCAGTGGCTGGGTCATATTGATCTCATCATTAACCAGTTTCAGCGACTGTTGCAGGTTACTGACGGTTTCATCGCGGTTCTGCTTACGCGAAAGATAAAGTTGACGCTCACGGGCCACCAGCTCCGGCGATTTCATGGTTTCCCCACTGAACTTCAGCGGTGCGCCAGTCAGTTCCGCACTCAGGCGTTCGGACGACGCACGCAGCGTACGTACCCGGGATGCTGCCTCACCATAGTTGGATTGCGAACGGGTCGGGTCCAGCTGCGCCAGCAGTTCGCCACGATTAACAATCGACCCTTCCTGCACCAGTAATTTAAGAATGACGCCGCCATCGAGTGAATCGATCTGCTGCGCTTTGCTGGAGGGAGTGACTTTTCCTGTCCCCACCGTCACTTCGTCGAGGGTGGCAAAATAGGCCCAGACAAAAAACAGGATAATCCCCACGAGGGAGACCCAGACAATGCCCGAGACTTTTCTCTGCTGAGCATCCAGCTCGTCGTGCAAGGTTGCGTGTGTCATAAGAACTCCTTAAGCGGAAGCAGCAACAACGGGTGCAGGCGCTGGCGGCGTATTCGAAACCGCAGTGGCAAGGATCTGGTCACGCGGACCGTCGGCTACCACCCGGCCGTTGTCCATGACCACGATGCGATCAACCAGTTTGAGCAGAGCAGGACGGTGGGTCACCACCACCAACGTGCGTCCGGTGAGCCAGGTGTGCAGCTGGCGAATAACGTACTCTTCCAGCGCTTCGTCCATGGAGGCCGTCGGCTCATCAAGCAGAACCACCTGTGGATTACGCAGGATCAGCCGACTGAGCATCACCATCTGGCGCTGTCCGCCTGAGAGACCACGGCCCCCTTCGTTGATGATTTTATCCAGGCTGGAAGCATCGGCCTGCACCATCGACAACGCACCGCTGATGCGCAGCGCCTGGAGCATCTCCTGGTCGGTGGCATGCGGATAGCCCAGCATCAGGTTCTGACGCAGCGTGCCGAAAAACAGCCGCGAATCCTGCGACAGATAGCCAAGCTGGCGGCGCACGTCAGCGGGCTCAATGCGTTTCATGTCTACGCCGTCGATGAGGATTTTGCCCTGCGAGGCATCAGCCTGACCGGACAGCAGTTTGAGCAGCGTGGATTTGCCCGCCCCTACCTTGCCCAGTATCGCCACGCGCTCACCGGGTTTAATTTCCAGCTGGTTGATGCCCAATACGTTCGGTGACTGCTCTTTGTCATAGGTATATTGGACGTTGCGCAGCTGATAGTGACCGCTGAGCGTCGGGCAATGCGACAACTCGGCATCTTCCGGGCGGTCGATCGGCTTCTTGAGCAGATCATCCAGCCCGCGCATCGCGCTTTTAGCGTGCTGCCAGCGGGAGAACACCATGGTCAGTTGCATCAGCGGCGCGATGGTACGCGACGACAACATACTGCTGGCCACCAGCGTACCGGTGGTGATATCACCCGCCAGCACCAGATACACCCCAAAAACCAGCATACTGGCGTAGGTCAGTTGCTGAACGGTAGAGGCCCAGCCTGTCAGCCGCGCGCCCCACAGCCGCTGTTTCATACCCACCGACGCGCTCACTTCATGCGTCTGTTCCCACTGACGTTGAAAATAAGCTTCAGCCTGCAGCGCCTTGATGTCCTCGATGCCTTCGATGGTCTCCACCAGCACGGCGTTACGCAGCGCCCCTTCGCGCATCCCCTCTTTTGCCAGCTTGGCCATCGGCCACTGGATCATGATGCCGGGAATAACAATCAGCGGGATCGCCAATAAAGGAATGATCACCAGCGGACCGCCGATGAAAAACATAATGGCGAGGAACAGCAGAACAAATGGCATATCGGCCGCGGCGCTGACGGTCGTCGACGTCAGCAGTTCGCGAACCTGATCGATCTCACGCAGTTGAGAAATAAAGGAGCCGGTAGATTTGGGCCGGTCGTCATTTTTGATATTCATCGCACGCACGAAAAACAGCGACGATACTTTAAGGTCGATGCGCTTACCCATTAGATCGGAGACCAGGGTGCGCATCAGGCGGATGACATACTCCAGCGCTGCCGCCAGCACCACACCAAAGAACAATACCCACAGCGTTGGCAGCGATTGCGCGGGAATGACCCGGTCGTAAATCTGCATCGAGAACAAAATACCGGCCAGCGCCAGTACGTTGCCAATCACCGAGGCCAGCGAGATCTCCGCAATTTTCCGCCCCGCGCCACGGAAATTGTCCCAGAACCAGTGTTTTTTATACGGCTGAACAAATTCATCAATGCGCTGGTCACGCCCGCGGGCCGCCACGCCTACCAAAAACACCGGCCCGGTGCTCTGTTCAAGTAACGTCACCAGCTCCGCTGAGCGCAACAAATCGCCACCATCATTGAGCCAGTAGTCCACCTGTCCGTCATCGTGCAGGCGTTCAATAACCGCAATACCGCCCTGCTCCATCTGAATAATGGCGGGCAGCACTTCAGCCCGCCAGCGGACTTTGGTCCAACTGACCATGCCCACCTGTAGCCCCATTAATCCGCTCAGACGATCGAGCTGCCGGCCCAGCGGCTGATGTTCAAACCAGCGCATCTGCTGGCGCAAATATTGCGGGTCGGCGGGCTTACCAAAAGTTTCGGATACCCGGACTAACGCGCTGATCCAAACCTCTATCGACTGAGGTGTCGGGGTGCTGGTTGTAGTTTCGTTGTTCATATCACCTCTTTCGCGCATTCTTACCCGTCGTCCTTCAAGCTGCCTCTGCGTTAGCTGCCTTCATTATTCGTTGCCGCCTTGATGCAACTCGAATGACTTTGGGTGTGAGGGTCATTACCCTTATAAACTTGGCAGGGTGTCGCCGGTCTGCTTTTGCCGGTCGATACCTAACATGTCCACCAGATTGTCTACGGCGGCGGCATAGCGCACGGTGGCGTCCCAGCCGTCATAAAGCGCGCCAATACGCATGGTGTCAGCCTGAAAAACGTCCTGCTCGACGCTCAGCAGATCGTTGAGGCTGCGCTTACTGAGCTTGTATTCGTCCTGATACACACTGCGGGTGTGGGTGGCGCTGGCATACTGATCTTCACCGGCAACCTGCCGCTGCTGACCGCCAATCATGTCGGCGTAGGCAATTGACGCCTTCTGATTGATGTCCAGCTTGGTCTTTTCCACGTCGGCCTGCGCCGCTTGCCGTTCACCTTCCGCCGCACGGGCCTTGGCGCTCACCGCTCCGCCCTGGTAGACCGGCGCATCCACGGCCAGCTGCAGTTCGTCATCCCAATAGGAACCGCCGCTGCTGCTGGCATTTTGATACCGGGTACGTCCGGCCTGAATCTTGATGGTTGGCCAGTGCTGCGCCTGTGCCTGGTTGACCCGCTCGATGGCCGCCTGTTGTTTGGCCTGAGCGGCGCGAACCAGCGCGCTGTTTTCATAAGGGATTTTGTTGAGGGTAACTTTCTGGTTGAGCAGGCTTTGCGGCAGGTCCGGCAAGTTATCGGCCACCACGCCGGTCAGTACGGTGAGCTGTGCCTGCGCCGAACGTTGTTGGGCACGGTACTGCTCAACGGTTGCACGCATACCGGCAATGCGGGTCTCAGCTTGCAAGACGTCAGACTGGGAACTTAATCCGGCGTCGGCGCGCAGCTTGGCGGTGTCCGCCACCCGTTGCAACGAGTCAATATTGTCGCGGGCCGCAATGCTCAGTGCCTGATAACGCTTCACTTCGAGATAAGCCTGAAGGGTACTGAGCGCCACGTCGGTCATGGTGCCGTAGAGGGAATAACGGTAGGAGTCGGACAGGCGTTCCTGCTCATCAATGCTGCCACCGGTACGACCGAAGTCATACAGCAGCTGACTGAGCTGTATACCGCCAGACGCATTGTTATCCAGAGTGCCAGAGGAGTCGGTCTGCCGTGATTTACCGGCGGTACCCTGCAAGGAAATTTGCGGATACCAGGCGCTCTTCGCTGCATCCAGATTGCCGCTGCCCACACGGATCTGCGCCGCCGCCTCGGCTATCTGCGGATTACGTGCAAAGGCACGTAATATGGCATCGCGTAACGACAGGCTGGCCTGCATCTCCTCACTCGGAGCGGCCTGCCAGTCAAATTCGGGCTGTTTAGCGGCCGCGCCCGCACTGCTACTGTTCGCACCGGCAACAACTATCCATATCGTCCCGAGTACCGCGGCAAAACGCCGGGTTGATCTGTTTTTTTTCATGAGCGACACCACTTATTTTCGCCGGGTTTTTATTATTTTTTCAGCCTCTTGTGGCCTGATAAATTCGGTCAGTGCAAAAAAAGGCCCCCGGCGCGTATGCACCTGAGGGCCTGACTATCAGTTTTGTTGAACGTGCAGCCCATGCTGTACTAAGACGTCTCCCAACGTGTTGGTGTCAGACAGGGATGCATTGTGATAGACATCGAAGGTCAGGCCATCGACGGTGCGCTGGCCGGTTTCGCTCCAGGCGCCGTCGTTACCCGCCACCAGGTTCACCAGACTTCCGGTTCCCCCTTTGATGATCACTTCGTCTGTCGGGTTATCTTTTACCGTCAGTGCCTCATGCAGGTTCAGTGAGATGCTGTTGGTGCCGGAGGTGCCGAGGTCGAAGATATCGATGTGCTCCACTTTCAGCCCCAGCAGGGTCAGGTCCAGATGCTGATTGGTTCCCGCCAGCACCAGGGTATCGACACCGGTTCCGCCATCGATTTGTGAGAAATCGAGGGTGTGAACCGAAATGGTGTCGTTACCTGCCCCGCCGATCGCCACGCCGTCAGTCGCCGTCAGCTCAATCGTCACGCCGCCAATGGAGAAGGCCGTTTCCGCATGGGAGAGGGTTTCTGCCGTGGTGGTGGTCGTGGTGGTTGAAGAAGACGAACTGGTGTCAGGCGTCACCAGCGGATCGGTGAGGGTACTGGCCGCTGCGGTATGGCTGGAGGTGTCACTGGTAGAAGTATCCGTGGTATGCACCGCCGCCAACGTGTGGGTATCTTCCACAGACATTGTTGCTGCTACCACGCTGGTTTCCGCTGGCAGCGTTGAGCCCGTGGTCAGCCCGATGTGCGCATCGACAGTGTTCCCGGCAGCATCGGCTGCATGAATATCAACCAAGGTCAGAACACTGGTCAGTATCCCCAACAGGTTGAGTGCGCCAATGCTACTCAACAACGCACTGCTGAATTTCACTGTCCATGAACCGTCAGCCTGTACAGTACCGGACAGCGTATTACCCGCCAGCGTAACGCTGACTGAACCGCCCTGCCCAATATTGCGGCTGGTCCCGCTCAGCGTTAAACCTTGGCCGCCCAGAATGTTTAGAACAACGCCCAGCGTGACGTTGAGTAACGGATTCAGCGCCACCAGCGGCAACTCATGAGTTTTAACGATAAGCGGGCTGGTTTGTGTCGTGATATTACCCACGGTGTCCGTGACCGTCACGTTGACCGTTGTCGTACCATCGGCAATCCCTTTCAGCTCTGCCGAGGTATAGACCACATTCCACACGCCACCGGTGATGGTGCCGGTATGGATGATCCCGCCGACGTTGACCGAGACGGTCCCCGACTGCACGTTGGTGGTGCCGCTGAGGGTTTCGTTGCTGCTGGCTTCAGACAGATTAAGGTAACCGTCGCCGCCAAACAGCGTGCCAAGCACCAGCGATGGCAAGGTATGAATCCCCACTGTCGCCGTGGCGCTGCCGCTCGTACTGTGACCGGCGGCGTTAGTGACAGAGGCGCCAACGTTCAGCGTGCCGTCAAGCAGGCTGGACAGCACCGCAGGCAGAACGCTGACCGAGAAGGTGCCATCGGCTTTCACCAGCGCACTCAGCGTAGCACCGCCCACGGTCAGGGTGACCGTGGAACCGACTGCATTGGTGGTCGTGCCGCTGATGGTCTGGGTGAGCAGTGCATCGGCCGCGTTGAGCAGCCCGTCGCCAAACAGCGGGTTAAGGCTGATGGTTGGCAGAGCCTGCGCGATGACGCTGAGCAATCCTGTGGCGCTGCCAACGTTGCCGGTCGCGTCCGTGATGCTCGCCGTCACATTGATGTTGCCGTCAAGAATGTTGCCCAGATCCAGCGGTGGGACGGTGACACTGAATACGCCCCCCACCCCGACCGTTGCGGTGTAGCTCTTACCGTTGAGCGATACCTGCACCTGTGCGCCCTGAGCCACATTTGTGGCAATACCGCTGATGGTCTGGCCAGTCAGCAGGTCCACCACGCTGAGGACGCCGTCGCCGAAGATTGGATTAAGAACAATCGACGGCAGGTTGTGAATACCCACCAAAATTCCGGTACTGGCACTGCTGGTGTTGCCCACGGCGTCGGTCACGGTCGCGCTGACGCCAATGTTGCCGTTGAGCAGTTGTGACAGCTGCAACGGATTGAGTGACGCCGTGAAGTGCCCGGTGCCGTCTACCGTGGCGGTCAGTGAGAGCGTGCCGACGGTGATATTGACGCTGGAACCTGCTGCTGCGTTGGTCACCGTGCCGCTGATGGTTTGGGTCAGCGCGGCTTCGGCGGCGTTGAGGATGCCGTCACCGCCGAAGACCGTATCCAACACCACTTTCGGCAATTGGTTGATGATCACGTTCGCATTGGCAGAAATTGAGGCCACGTTGCCCGCGTCATTCGCCACCGATACGCCTATCGCCAGCGTGCCGTCGGTCAGTGCTTTCAGGTCACCCGGTTGTAAGGTCACGCTGAAATTGCCGCTCGCGTCGGTTACGCCAAGGAAGGTTTTGCCGCCAAGGGTGACATTCACCGTGGTCCCGGCGGCGACCCCGCCCACCACGCCGCCAATGGTTTGTGCCGTCAGCGCATCCACCGCGTTAAGTACGCCATGATCGAGAATCGAGGTCAGGGAAATGGTCGGTACCGAGACGTTTACCGTCGCCAGTTGCGTGGTGTTGGCACTGTTACCGGCCAGATCCGTGACGTTGACCGCCACGCTCAATGTCCCACTCAGCAAACCGGTGAGTAAACTGGACGGCACCGTGACGCTGAAGTGCCCGGTGGCGTCCACCGTGGCTGTCAACGGCGTTGCGCTGTTACCGAGCGTGACGTCCACTACGGTGCCAGCCGCCACATTTTTGACCGTACCGGTGATGGTTTGATTAAGCAGCAAATCGGCGGCGTTCAACAGACCATCACCAAACAGCGGGTCGAGAATAATTTGTGGCAGGTTGTGCAGAGCAACCGTCAGGTTATTGAGCGTTTGCGAAACGGTGTTACCCGCGGCGTCGGTCACCGAGAGGATTACCGGTACCACGCCGTCCGCCAGCGTCGTCAGCGCACCCGCCGGGATCGCGATGTTGTACAGATTATTGAGCACGGTGCCGGTAAAGGTTTGTGCCCCCACCGCCAGCGTGACCACCGTTCCGTTAGCCGCTGTCACTGCGCCGCTGACGGTTTGTGCCGCCGCAGACTCAGCCACGTTAAGAATACTGTCCACGCCGCCCAGCGCCGAAGTGACCGCGCCAATAACCGGCACGGTTTTCGCGATATCGAGGTTCAGCACATCGACTTTGCTGTTGCCCGCCGCATCGGTCACGGTGAGATTCAGCGCCAGCGGGCCATCGGCCAGATTGGCCAGCAGCGTTGGTGGGATCACCAGACTCCAGGCCCCGTTCGCACCCACATTGGCACTGACGGTTTGCCCGCCGACCTGCACGGAGACCACGGCACCCACGCCCGCATCGGTCGTCACACCGGTGAGTGTCTGGCCGAGCAGCGCACCGGCAGCGTTTAGCACCGTATTACCGACCGAGCCAAGACCGCTTACCACAGAGACATTCAGCAGGCTGTTGAACAGAATGTTCAGGCCGAGATCGACACTGGTGGTATTGCCCGCCTCATCCGCAACGGTCGCGTTGAGGATAGTCGGACCGTCGAGCAGACCGGAAAGCTGGTTTGGCAACAGTTGCAGGCTCCATGTCCCGCCAGACTCGATAACCGCCGTGCCGACCGTGACACCCGCCAGCGTGACGGTGACGGTCTGGCCGTCGGCACCGCTAGACGTGCCACTCAGCAGCGTACCCAACAGTGATTCGGCCAGGTTGATGACGTTATCCCCCGCCACCACGTTCAGATTCAGCAACGGCGCTGACGTGTCGGTGGTGAACGTGTGGGTATCGGTAGTGACGTTACCGGCGGCGTCGCTGAGGCTGGCAGTAATGGTATTGCTGCCCTGCGGTACCGCCTGCAAATCACCGGCCGGAATGGTCGTACTCCAGGTACCGTCGCCATTGACGACTGCCGTATACGTTTTCGAATTCAACGTCACGGTCACGGTTCGGCCCGCTTCCGTGGTGGAAGCCGTTCCGCTCACCGTTTGAGCGGTGGCAGCTTCGGCGCTGTTAAGCACATCGTCACCCGCGAAGGCGCTGACGGTCAGGGTTGGCGGCGTACGGTCTACTAGCACAGTTTCGCTGACGGTCGCCTGCGGTTGGTCCAAAGCATTGACCAATGTTGCCGTTACCGTGTAGCTGCCATCTACCGGGAAGGTGGTCAACCCCACGACCACCGGAATGGTCCAGCTTCCGTCTCCCCCCGTGACGATCGGATATGTACCGATGAGGACATTACCGGAACCATTGTTCACAAAGACATTGATCGTCTGTAGTGCCCCGGCATTCAGATACTCGCCGTTTATCGCGAAGTTAAGTGTGCCATTGTCCGACACGTTGATGATGTTATCCGTACTGACCGGATCGATAGTCAGGAACGGGTTGACCGGCGCGGTCAAATCTACCGTGAAGCTGGTGCCACCGCTGGCGGTGTTACCCGCCAGATCGTTAACACTCACCGTGACGTTTTCGGTGCCTGTCCCCAACCCTTGTAGCTGGGCAGGTGTGAGAGTCAAACTCCAGCTGCCATCGGCCTGCACCAGCGCCGTCAGCGGCCCGGCGATGCCAGGAATAGTAATGTTGACGGTCTCGCCCTGCTGAACATGCGTGGTGCTACCGGACAACACCTGCGGCACGCGGCTTTCTGCGTAATCCAGCGCGTTATCACCGGCGAAGGTGGCAACAGACACGGTTGGCAACAAGGTATTAGCAATACCGACCTGAGTGCTGATGTTGCTGGTATTGCCAGAAACGTCGGTCGCGGTGACCACAATCGTCTGGTCACCCTGTGGCAGGGTCGCCATGTCCGCTGGGGTCAGGTTCAGTGTCCAGACGCCGTCGAGCACTGTGGCATCAAACGGCACGCCGCCAATGGTGACATGCACTGCCGTGCCGTCCGTGGTGCCCGTGATCCCGGCGTTAGACTGCGCTTCCGTGGCGTTCAGATAACCATCAACGAACACGCTGGTGACAGCCACCACCGGTGGCGTAAAGTCCGTGGTAAACGGCAATGATGCACTGGCGGTGTTGCCGCTGGCATCCGTGACGGTCACATTGACCGTATGCGGGATCCCGGTCAGCGTGCTGAGTGTGCCCGCAGGCAGCGTCAGGCTCCAGCTGCCGTCGGCCGCCACGGTGGCGTTGTACTGAACGCCGTTGAGGTCGATGGACAGTTTCACATTCTGGTTATCACCCTGGATCCCGGTGATCCCGGTAATGGTCTGTGCAGCACCCGCTTCGGCGATATTCAGAATATTGTCGCCGCCAAACAGCGCATTGATGGCTGGCGTTGGCGTGGCAAAATCCACATTAAAGGTCAGCGGCGCACTGCTGCTGCTGTTGCCGAACTCATTGGTGCTGGTCACCGTAATGGCGTGACTCGGCAGACCGCTCAGATCAGCGAGTTCAGACGGGGTGAGGGTCAGTGTCCAGCTGCCGTCAGCCGCCACGGTGGCCGTTAACGGCGAGGCGTTACCCGCAAAGGTGACGGTGACCGTTTGCCCTGCACCGATGACGCCAGTGGATCCACTGAGCGTCTGCCCTGCTGCGGCTTCGGCCGTGTTGAGAATGCCGTCGCCAAACGGCAGTGCAAGGGTTGGGATCGGCGGTGGAGTGAGCTGTACGCCCAGAATTTCATTGGCGTTGCTGGTGTTACCGGCAGCATCTGACGCGGTCACGCTGACCGTCCAGTTGCCGTTCGGCAAGGTTTGTAGCAGTGAGGGTTCCAGATCCAGTGTCCAGGTTCCGGCGGTATCAATGACGGTGGCGGTGTAGTTATTGCCGTTGATGTTGACGATAACACTTTGGCCCAGGCTGGTGATCCCGGTGACGCCGCTGAGCGTCCCACCTGCTGCGGCTTCATTGAAATTGATGAGGCCATTGAAGCTGTCCGTCACAGTGACAACCGGCAGCGTATGGATCAACGCAGTGAAACCCTGCGTGCCGCTGGTGCTGTTGCCGGCGGCGTCCGTCACAGTAACAGTCACCGTGTTGTCACCGTCCGCCAGCCCTTCAAGGGTGGTGGTTGGGAGAGTGGCAGTCCAGGTACCATCCGGCCCAACAGTGGCAGTGACATTATGAGCAGAGTTGCCATCCACACTGACAATCACGGTTTGCCCCGGCCCGGTAATACCGGTAGAACCAGTGATGATCTGATTCACGCCCGCTTCCAGCTGGTTCAGCGCACCGTCCACAAACGGCGTGTTAATTACCGGAATCGGTGGTGCAGTCAGATCCACAGTCAGGCTGTGGCTGGCAGATGCCGGGTTACCGTTGGCATCCGTCACACTGACGGTCACATTGCTGACGCCATCGGTCAGGGCGCCAAGCAGGTTGGCCGCCACCGGCGCGCTCCAGATCCCACCCACGACCGTTCCGCTGATATTGATGCCCCCGGTGAGAACACCGTTGACTAAGGTTCCACCGATATTCACCGTCACCGTCGTGCTGTCTGGCAGGTTGCTGCTGGTCCCGGTAATGTTAAAGCCGCCTGCGGCTTCGGCAATATTCAGGATGTTGTCGCTGGTAACGGAATCCAGCGTCAGCGTCGGCAGTTGGTTGATCGCCAATGAAATCTCAGGATCCACTGAAACAACAATGTTGTTACCCGCCGGGTCAGTGGCCGTCGCGGTGATAGGGAGCAGACCGTCGGTGGTAATGGCATGCAAATCCCCCGCAGGCACGGTCAGTGACCAGGTACCGTCACCCAGCACCACGGTGGTGTAATTGACATTATTGAGGGTGACCGTCACGGTCAGCCCCGCTTCGCCGGTACCGGAAACCGGCAAGCCGGCCAGCGCCTCGGCTGCGTTGAGGATATTGTCTAAACCCGTGTCCACCACAATCGTCAACAACGGTGGTGTGGTATCGACAGTCACGGTATGAGTGCCGGTCGCAACGTTATCCGCCACATCCGTACCCGTCACCGTGACGGTGTACTGCTGGTTTTGCAACGCCTCGACGGCATTGGCCGGAACGGTCACCGTCCAGGTACCATCGGCCGCAACGGTGGTTGGATACCCTACGTTATTGAGGTTAACGGTGATCGTTTCACCGGCCACCAAATGGTTAGATGTGCCGCTGATCACCAGCGGCTGGCTGTGCTCAGTGCTGTTGATCACGTCATCGCCGGAAATTGGCGAAATGGTGATGGTGGGTAGATCCGCCGGATCGGCAATCACGTCAACGTTGTGCGTTGCCGAGGCCGGGTTACCCGCCACATCGCTGCTGCTGGCAGTAATGGTGGTCTGACCGTCAGAAAGATTGGCGAAATCACCCGGCTGCACGGTGAGAGTCCAGGTACCGTCGGCCGCAATGTTCGTCGTGTAGTTGTTTCCGTTGAACACCACGGTCACAACCTGTCCCGCTTCCAGATGGGTCGAGGTGCCGCTGATCACCAGCGGCTCCCCTTTTTCAGTCGCATTGATGTAATCGTCGCCGGACACCACACCAATGGTCAGCGTTGGCAGACTGGCGGCGTTCGCATCAATCGAGAAGCTGTGCTGCTGAGTCGTGTTATTACCTGCGACGTCGGTAATGCTGGCGGATAGCAGGTAAGTGTCATTAGCCAGCCCCTGCACCACATTGCTCGGCAGGGTAAAGCTCCAGGTGCCATCGGCATGCACCACGGCGGTATAGTTAACGCTGTTGAAACTGACGGTGACGAGCTGCCCGGCATCATTAAGCGACGCCGTCCCGGAGATAACCACCGGTTGCAGTGATTCGGCGGCATTAATGATGTCATCGGTGGCAATCGCGCTCACCGTCAGCGTTGGTGCGACCAGATCAACCGTGATAGCGCTGGTCACACTGCCCACGTTACCGACACTGTCTGTCGCGGTGACCACGATGTTTTGCGGGCCTTCGCCGAGCGCCTCCAGTACCGAACTCTGTACGTCGAGGTGCCACACCCCGCTGGCATCCACGATAGCGGAATAAGGAATCCCGCCCAGTGTCACGATCACCGTCTGCCCGGCACCGACCTCCCCGGTGGTCCCGCTCAGGGTTTGTGTCTCAGCCGCTTCCAAAATACTAAGGAAGGTGTCACCGAACGGCGTATTGATGGACGGTGTTGGCGCGGTATCCGCCCCGGCCACGGTGTAGTTCTCCGTGAAGGTGGTCGAGTTACCCGCCGCATCGCTCAGCGTGGCTGTCAGTACATACTGGCCGCTGGCAATACTGTCGAGTGAACCTGCCGGAACCGGCACTGACCATGTGCCATCGCCTGCCACGACCGCCTGATAGTTCTGTCCGCCAAAGCTGATATTTACCGTACGTCCGGCTTCACTGACTGATGCTGTGCCGGTCAGGGCAAAACCGTCGGCGTTTTCGCTCACGTTTACCGTGCCGTCGGTGGCGACCGGTGCCACAGTCAGGGTTGGTGGCGTAAAGTCTACGGTCACCGTTCCAGGAATAGTTGCGCTGTTGCCGGCGGCATCCGTGGCAACCACAGTGATCGCATCCGGCCCGGCTGGCAATGCCTGAAGATCTGCAGAAGGAATGCTGACGGTCCAGTTGCCGTTGATGTCCACCGTCGCCGTGTAGTCATGCCCACCGAGTGTCACCGTGACGCTTTGCCCGTTGCCAGCAACACCGGTCGTCCCGCTCAGCGGTTGTGCCGTCGTTGCTTCAGTGATGCCCAGCAAACCATCGGTAAATGGCGTGTTGAGTGTTGGTGCTGGCAGATCATGGATATAGACACCGAGATTGACGGTGTTAGTAATGGTGGCTCCCGCTTCATCCGTGGTAGAAACACTCACCAGATTCGGCCCATCGGTCAGCGCGTTCAGGGCCGCCGTCGGCACCGTGGTGCTCCAGGTGCCACCGGCACCGACGGTCGCGTTGTAGGTTTGACCATTGAGTGTCACCACCACAGCGGTGCCCACCGCGACATCCGCCGTGGTTCCGCTGATGGTGATCCCTGCCGCCGCCTCGGCTACGTTGACGTTGCCATCACTACTGATCGGGTTGAACGCAATGCCGCTTAAGGTACTGTTAACTGTAAAGTTTTCGCTACCCGCTGCCGGATTACCCGCAACGTCAGTCACGCTGACGTTGAACGTTGCCGTGCCGTCTGCCAGCGCCTGCAGTACTGCCGCCGGGATGGTGGCGCTCCATGCGCCACTGGCCAGTACCGTAGCGGAATAGCTTTCCGCTCCGGTGGTAATAGTGACAATCTGGCCGGATTCCACATGAGTGGTGGTCCCGCTGAGGGTCTGATCTACCGTCCGTTCTGCGCCATCCAGCACATTATCAACGGCAAACGCATTCAGCGTGATAGTCGGTAACAGCAGGGGATCGGCTGTCAGCGTGACGCTCGATGTGATTGTCGTGCTGTTACCTGCGGCGTCAGACAGCGTGGCGGTGACGGTGTAATCCCCGTTCGCCAACCCGGCCAGCGCGTTGGCAGGAAGAGAGGTGGTCCAGCTGCCATCGCCCGCCACCACGGCGGTGTAGGTTTGGCCATTAATATTCAGGGTAACTGTGCGGCCTGCGTCGCCGATGTCTGCCGTCCCGCTGATCGGGATGGCTGCTGCGGCTTCAGCCGCATTGATGATGCCGTCGGTCGCGATGGTATTGATAGTCAGGGTTGGCGGTGTGAAATCAACCGTGACACTGCTGGTCAGGGTGTCGGTATTGCCTGCGGCATCCGTTGCGGTCACCAGAATCGGATTGGCTCCCGGCGGCAAAGTTTGCAAATCAGCAGAAGGAACCTGAACGGTCCAGAAACCGTTGTCGCCCACGGTGGCCGTATAATCATGGCCATTAATAGTGACCACGACTGTCTGGCCGTCGCCCGTTGTGCCGGTCGTGCCGCTCAGCGTCTGGGCTGCAGCCGCTTCGGTAATGCCTAACAGACCATCACCAAACGGGGTATTGATAGTAGGATCCGGCAGATCATGGGTATACACGCCAACACTGACGCTGTTGCTCAGCGGATTACCCGATGCATCAACCGCCTGCGCGGTAATGATATTAGGGCCGTCGGTGAGCAGGGCCAGATCTGCCGCCGGAATGTTGGTGCTCCAGTGACCATCCGGACCGACGGTGGCGTTGTAGGTTTTCCCGTTGAGGGTGACAATCACCGTGGCGCCCGTTGCGACGTCAAATGATGTGCCGCTAACCACCACCGGCGCGCTCGCTTCGGCAGCATTGATGCGGTTATCCCCGGCAATCGTGTTAATCCCCAGCCCGCCCAATTCGACATTAACCTTGAAGTTCTCGGTGGCCGTGCCGATGTTGCCTGCTTTATCCGCGACGTTCACACTGATGGTCTGCGTGCCGTCGGTCAGAGTCAGCAAGTCAGCAGCCGGGACAGAAACACTCCAAGCACCACTGTCTTGCACGACTGCCGTGTAGACATGCCCGTTGAGAGTGATGCTCACCACTTGACCGGCTTCCACATTGGCCGTCGAGCCGCTGAGCACCTGCGGTGCCTGACGTTCCGCACCATCCAAAATATTATCGCCCGCAAAGGCGTTCAGCGTAACGACCGGCTGAGCGGACGGGTCCGTTGCCAGTGTCACGCTGGTATTATCTGTCGTGGTGTTGCCTGCGGCATCGCTAAGGGATACCTGCACCGGCAGCGTACCGTTGGCATGGCCGGTCAGCGCATCAGCCGGAATAGTGATGCTCCAGTTACCGTTACCCAGCACGGTACCGGTGTAGCTGACACCGTTGAGCGTCAACGTAACATTGCGGCCCGCTTCCGAAATCGAGGCCGTGCCGGTAACCACGATATCTGCATGCGCTTCGGCGACGCTAATCAGCCCGTCGCCAGAAATCGGATTTACCGTCAGAGTTGGGGCGGTAAGATCAACACTGACTGTCGGGCTGATGCTGCTGCTGTTACCGACGCTGTCGGTGGCGATCACATTGATCGCATTGTTACCGGCAGGCAGAGCCTGCAGATCTGCCGCAGGAACAGTGATACTCCAGTTACCGGCCGCATCCACCGTCGCGGTATAGTTTTTACCATTGAGAGTGACCAGCACGCTCTGGCCGTCGCCAGTTTCACCGGTGGTACCGCTGATCGTTTGCGGTACGGCGGCTTCGACGATATTGAGCACGTCGTCGCCAAATGGCGGATTCAGGGTCGGCGTTGGCAGCGAGGTAAAGACGCCCACATCGAGACTGTTGGTCAGAGGATTACCCAGACTGTCCGTGGTGCTGACGCTGACTGACTGTGCGCCTTCGGCCAGACCGAGCAGGTCGGCTGGCGTCAGGTTGACGCTCCAGCGGCCGTTTGCCAGTACCAGTGCCGAATATGTATGGCCTCCAAAGGTGACGAGCACCGGCGTGCCTGCGTTAACACCCAGCGTTGTTCCGCTGATAGTGATACCCGCTTCGCTTTCCGCCAGGCTGATTTTGTTATCGGCCGTAACCGGGTCAATCGCCACGCCGTCCAGGCCATTATTGACCGTATAAGTTTCACTCGCCGTACTGGTATTACCTGCACGGTCAGCCACTGTTGCGGTCAGCGTGCCCTGCCCATTAGCTAACAATGCTACGTCAGCCACCGGCACAATAACCGTCCAGTTGCCGCTGGCCCCTACTTCTGCGGTGTAGGTTTTACCATTCAATGTCAGGGTAACGATTTGTCCCGCTTCAACGTTGGTCGCACTGCCGCTCAGTACCTGCGATACCGCAAGCTCCGCGCCATCAACCAGATTGTCACCGGCAAACGCATTCAGCGTCAGGGTTGGCTGCACGGTCGGGTCGGTCGCGAAATGTTGCTCCAGCGTGACCGTGCCAGTGTTACCGGCGGCGTCAGTCAGGGTTGCGGTGATCGGATAGTTACCGTTGAGGCCGCTCAGTGTTCCTGCAGGCAGCGAAACACTCCAGCTGCCGTTGTCCTCAACCACGGCGGTAAAGCTGTGGCCGTTGACGGTGATATTGACGGTTTTCCCGGCATCGCTGGCGGTAGCTGTCCCGGTCAGGGTTTGTGCGACGGCCGCTTCCGCCAGATTAATCTGGCCGTCGCCGGTCAGCGGATTGATGGTCAGCGTCGGCAGCGTGGTATCTACCGTTGCCGTGGTATTAAGAGTATTGGTGTTACCCGCGGCGTCCGTCACCGTTACGCTAATTGGCGTGCTGCCTTCCGGCAGGCCGGTCAGCGCAGCGACAGGAAGCGTCACGCTGTAGTTGCCGCTGGCATCTACCGTGCCGGTATATTGCTGACCATTGAACGTGATCACCACCGTTTGTCCTGCACCACTGACGCCCGTGCTACCGGTTAGTGTCTGCGGCTGGGTCGCTTCGACCGCGTTCAGAATGCCGTCGCCAAAGGCTGGATTGAGCGTGGCGTCTGGCAGATTGTGGATGACCACGTTGAAGGTGAAACTCTGGCTGATCGGCTCACCGAGCGCATCAGTACCACTAACGGTAAAGTGAGCGGTGCCATCCTGCAGGGCAGCCAGCGCGCTGGCCGGAACAGCAACGCTCCACACGCCGTTAGCAGCGGTGGTACCGGTATAGGTCTGGCCGTTAAGAGTGACAGTGATCGTTGAACCGGCCGCAAAGCCGCTGGTGGTCCCGGAAATAGTCAATGGTGCAGCGGCTTCTGCCGCATTGAGCGTGCCGTCACCCGCAACTGGATTGATGGTGATAATGCCCGCATTGTCATTGACGGTAACCTGAACCGGAGTACTGGTACCGGTGTTGCCTGCAGCATCGGTCAGGCTGGTGGTCAAACTGTACTGCCCGTTACCCAGCGCTGATACCACGTTCGCCGGAATGCTGACTGACCAGGTGCCATCGGCATTGACCGTGGTGGTGTAGGCGACATTGTTAAAGGTGACGGTAACCGTACGTCCCGCCTCAGACAGAGAGGCTGTCCCGCTGATGTCGAGCGGCTGGTTGTGTTCATTGGCATCGATGATGTTATCGCCATCAACCGGGTTCACGGTGAGCACAGGTGGCGTCGTATCTACGCCAATGGTGACACCCTGAGTGACAGTCTGGCCATCGGTGCCAGTGACACTGACGCTGGCAACATAGGTACCCTCTGCCAGAGCTTGCAGATCGCCCGCCGGCAAGGTGATGCTCCATGAACCATCAGCTGCCGTTGTTGTGGTATAGGTTTTGCCATTCAGGGTCAGGGTTACCGTCTGCCCGGCGTTGACGTTGGTGGTCGTTCCGCTGAATACCTGCGCACTGCCCACTTCCGCTTTATTTAAAACATTATCGCCAGCAAAGGTCGCCAGCGTCAGAGTTGGAGTTTTATTATTACCGCCGGGTTCTCCGCCGGTATTGCCGCCCCCGTTATTGCCTCCGTTATTGCCTCCGTTATTTCCACCGTTGTTACCGCCGGAACCTCCGTTATTACCACCGTTGTTGCCCCCTTCAGATCCTCCGTTGCTGCTGCTCCCGCCGCCACCTCCGCCGCCGCTGTTGGCGGCAATGGCAATACCGGCACCCAGGGCCACTACACCCAGTACGGCACCAAGAATCGCTGGATCAAAGTTTGAGCCGTCGAGCAGCAGCGCGCCGACATCAGGGATAGTTTCATAACCAGGGACTACCGCTACTGCGGCGCCGGGGGCGATGCCAGTGTCAACAAAAGTGGCATGTTCAATCGGGTTTACACCGTCATCAAAGATCAATTCGCTGTGGTGACCTTTACCATCGGTGTTGAAGAAACTGTGGTAGCGGACCGTACTGCCATCCTGCATGTGGATGATCAGGTCGTTGCCCACGCGCTCATAGCGAATCACCGCGGCGCGGGTGGCGTGAACGCGTACAATGCTGAGCTGATTGAGGTTAACCGTCTGGCTGGCGCCAGAGACCTGAGAGATTACGCTGCCGTTGGTGCGGGAGAGTACATCGACGATGACATTGCCATTTTGAGCCATGCTGTGCCCCTTCTAAACCCAGATAAGTAAATATGCACCGCAAAAATTTCTGTCCGATGCAAGCGGAAAGAGACCGTGGTGAATTTATGTTCATTTAAAAACAATGATTTACTTTCCATCTGGTGGGGTACTGCGTCATGTGCTGCCAATAACTGCAAAAAAACCACATCCTGATTAATTAACAGGATTTTTTTGTTTAAAACCCGGCTTTTAGCCGCCGTAGCTTCATTAGTTATATGCATCATTCACGTCAAATACATTGGAATATTGTTATCGAAACGATAAATAAAATCGATTAAAAGGTTTAGAGATATAAGTTTGACGGGTCTGTTTTCATCAGCTACGCACAAAAATTTGGCTTTAGTGAGCTGATAAACAAAGAATTTGGCTTAAATAATCCTTGGCAGGTAGCACTAAAAAAACAGAATGATTAGCTTTATTAATCCAATAAATGCATAACATAAACTTAACGATTGTGTGATGGATGCGAAAAATTCACTTTTAAAACACATTTCAACTTTCGACAAATAGGATTTTTGGCAATAACACGCGGGTGGGGTTGCTGTTAAAATACGTCGCCTTAAAATGAATGCTACGTTGCCCGCTTTTCCCAGGTATGTAATAAACACAGTCCGGTAACGCTTATTGGCTTTTACTTCACTATGACTTCACTGCTTATCTAAACGGACGCCCATACCATGCCAAGCGACACCATGACATCAGGCAATGCGTCTGCCGTTTTTCCCGGCCTGCCAGGGCGGGCCCAGCAATATGCTACACGGATTATTTTTCTGCTGTCTGGGTTTGCGATGGCGGCCTGGGCGCCTCTGGTCCCCTTTGTAAAACTGCGTCTGGATATCAGCGATGGCACGTTAGGGCTGTTACTGCTGTGTATCGGTGCCGGTTCTACCCTCTCTATGCCACTGACCGGTTTTCTGACCGGGCGGTTAGGATGTAAGACCGTGATTTTAGTGGCCTCGGCGCTCCTGTGCCTGGATCTGCCGTTGCTGACGCTGATGAATTCGACGGGAGGCATGGCGTTCGCCCTGATGGTGTTTGGAGCAACGATGGGGATGGTGGACGTTGCCATGAATGTTCACGCCGTGGTGGTAGAGAAAGCCAGCGGCAGAGCCATGATGTCAGGGTTTCACGGATTCTTCAGCCTGGGCAGTATTTTCGGCGCACTGGTCGTCAGCGCATTGCTGTATGTTGGCCTCACGCCTTTTCAATCGATTTTACTGGTCGTGGTAGTGGTCGTGCTGACGCTTATTCCCACCAGCCCTTACTTCTGGCGGCATACGCGCAACGGCGGCGATGGCCCGATGTTTGTCCTGCCGCGCGGCTGGGTCATCTTCCTCGGCCTGCTCTGTTTTGTGATGTTTATGACCGAAGGCTCAATGCTTGACTGGAGTGCGCTGTTCCTCGCAACGGAACGCGGTGTAAGCACGCATCAGGCCGGCATAGGTTATGCCATATTCTCAATTGCCATGACCGCAGGCCGCCTGACCGGTGACCGTATCATCCATGCCATCGGGCGCTATAAAGTTCTGCTGTTTGGTAGCCTGTGTGCCAGCCTTGGGATGGTACTGCTGGTGAGCGTGGATAACCTTTGGATTGCCGGGCTTGGATTTATCATGACCGGCTTTGGCGCTTCGAATCTGGTCCCTATCATGTTCAGCGCCGCAGGCAATCAGACTGCGATGCCTGCAAATCTGGCAATTGCCTCTGTGACAACGCTCGGCTATGCCGGTATTCTGGCGGGCCCGGCTTTAATCGGTTTTATTGCCCAACTCAGCAGCCTGTCGGTTGCATTAAGCTGCGTAGCGGCATTGCTGTTGCTGGTGACGGCCAGCGCCCGCGCCGTGACCCGATAATTAAGGAAATGCGCCACCACCATGCCAAGTAAATATTTGTCGCTGACCTCAACCAATATCACGCGTTTCTTTTGGTTATTCATTTTGCTGCTGGCGATGGGCCTCGGCATGTATGGCTATAACTACACCAATGCCTATTTGCATGATAAGCAGCGTACGCTGCAAACCACGGCCGAACGTCTGCAAAAACGCATCGATAATTATCGATATATCACCTACCAGATATATGACAATTTTACCGGTCAGCCGCTGACCCCGGACGTTACCACTTCGCAGGAAGTGCGTCTGCGTCAGGATATGTATTACATCACCAAGCCGCACAAGAAAACTGATGCACTGATTTTTGGCACGCACGACAGCTCAACGCTCGACCTGGCTCTGAAAATCTCTTCGTTTCTTGACGATCAGTGGGGGGTGAAAAATCTGCCCTACTCTATGTATTACCTGAATGGTCAGGACAACAGTATGATCCTGATCACCACCCAACCCCTGCAGCAACAGGACTCAAGGCTGAAAGAGAGTTATTTTACCAGCACCCTGCAGGCACGCCGTGCCGAGATGCTGCAACAGGCCAATACCCTGGATGAGCGTGAAAGCTACTCAAATCTGCGCAAATCACGCCTCTCTAACGACTATTTCTTCTCGCTGCGCACCACCTTTAATAACCCGGGCCATCTGGCAACGGTGATCGCCTTTGATCTGCCGATGAGTGATCTGATCCCCCTCTCCATGGCGCGGGATAATTTCCAGCTCAATAACGTGAACGATACGGTTAACGAAGGCGACCCTGAGCAGAGTACCGATATCAGCAGCACGATTGCGCTGCAGGGATGGTCGGTGAATTTCACCGCGCCGCTGAGTAACTCCCCCCTGACGCTGACCTACCATGTCCCGGTGCTGAGCCTGGCGGTTGATCTCACCCGCAATAACTTCTGGCTGGTACTGATCAATATCTTGTTGTTGGGACTGGCGATGGCCGGCATCTATTTCATCCGTCATCAGTACATCCGCCCGAGCGAAAATATGGCCGCGCAACTGCACACCCAGCAGGCGCTGAATCAGGAAATCATCTCCAGTCTGCCAATTGGTCTGCTGGTCTATAACTTTAGTAATCACAGTGTCGTGGTCAGCAACAAGATTGCGGACCAACTGTTGCCCCACCTCAGTCTGAATAAAATTGCCAATATGGCTGAACAACACCACGGCGTGATCCAGGCAACCGTGAATAACGAAGTGTATGAAATCCGCATGTTGCGCAGCCAGATTTCGCCAGAGACTTACCTGTTCCTGCTGCACGATCAGGACAAAGAGGTGATGGTCAATAAGACGCTGCAACAGGCACGCCGCGAGTTCGATAAAAATCTGCAGGCCCGTAAACTGATGCTGCATAATCTGGGCATTGAGCTTAATCAGCCGCTCAATGAATTGAATGGGCTGGTGCAGGCCCTGACAGAAAGTACCGATATACAGGAGCAGCAAATACTGCAAGGGCGTCTGCTTAATGAGTCACGCAATGCGTTGACCCTGGTAGATAACATTACCCTGCTCACGCGCCTTGAAACACAGGACTGGCAACCCACCCAACAGTCTTACGTGTTGTCCGCCCTGGTTGATGAACTGCTGTTGGAGGCGTTGCCGAAGGTCAATCAGAAGGGGTTATCGATTCTCAACCATTTCCATCCTGAACCAGACGTCAGTTTTATCGGCGATGGGCAAGCACTAAAAAAAATCTTGTCGCTGCTGATTGATTACGCCATCGTCACCACGTCCATAGGCAAGGTGACTCTGAGCACCGAGCATGACGCGGAACAACCGGGCCAGCTGATTTTCCATATTACTGATACTGGTAGTGGCATTTCCAAGGAAGAATTAAGTAATCTGAATTATCCTTTCCTGAGCCAGACCATGCTCGATCGTTTTAATCATGGTTCAGGATTGACCTTCTTCCTTTGTAATCAGCTATGTAAGAAGCTTGGAGGTCAGTTGGAGATCCGCAGTAAGCTGGATATTGGTACCCGCTATACTGTGCGCATCAGGCAGACACTGGAAGAGAGTGAGCCGCAGACAGCGCATGAAAAGCTGCTTGAGGATGTCACGTTGCTGCTGGACATCACCTCCGAAGAAGTGCGTGGTATTGTGACCAGAACAATGAACGCTTATGGCGCAGTATGCATTGTGGCTGACGAGCGTCAGGTAACCCGTGAGTACGACGTGTTACTGACGGATAACCCACAGAACAGCGATCGGTACACGCTATTGCTAACCAGTGATGAAGCCGGTTTCCAACAGCTTGAGAAACATTATATTCGCGTCAACTACAACGTCAGCAGTGCGCTGATTGATGCAACCCTGCTGTTAATCGAACAGCAATTTGCTGAGTCCGATGACAGTGTTATCACCGAAGAACCCGGGGAAGACTCTCTCGATTTTTATGAAAAACAGCTCAAATCAAGTGATTATTATCAGCTGTTTGTTGAGACAGTACCGGAAGATCTTGAGAAACTGTATAATGAAAACCAACGTCGTGATTTTACATCACTCTCGCAGACTGCCCATCGTCTTAAGGGAGTGTTTGCTATGCTGAACCTGACTCCTGGCAAGCAATTGTGTGAAACGTTAGAACAACATATCGCCGCTGGCGACGTTTTGATGATCACTGAAAACATTAATCACATTGATTCTTTTGTCTCCAGACTGCTGCAGCAAGGTAGCTAATCACATGAATAATATGAACGTAATTATTGCTGATGACCATCCTATTGTCCTGTTTGGGATCCGTAAATCACTCGAGCAGATCGAATGGGTGAACGTAGTAGGTGAGTTCGAGGATTCTACTGCACTGGTCAATAGTCTGAGCAAACTTGACGCTCATGTACTGATAACCGATCTGTCAATGCCTGGTGATAAATACGGTGACGGTATTACGCTTATCAAGTACATCAAGCGCCATTATCCGCAACTGTCTATCATCGTGCTGACCATGAACAATAATCCGGCTATCTTGAGCTCGGTGTTGGATCTGGACATCGAAGGCATCGTGCTAAAACAAGGCGCGCCAACCGATTTACCAAAAGCACTGGCCGCTCTGCAAAAAGGCAAAAAATTCACGCCAGACAGCGTGGCTAAGTTGCTGGAAAAAATCAGTGCTAATGGCTACGGCGACAAACGTCTCTCTCCGAAAGAGAGCGAAGTTCTGCGCCTGTTCGCTGAAGGTTTCCTGGTCACTGAGATTGCCAAGAAGCTGAACCGTAGTATCAAAACTATCAGCAGCCAGAAGAAATCAGCCATGATGAAACTGGGCGTAGAGAACGATATCGCGCTGTTGAACTACCTTTCTTCGGTCAGCTCTCAACCGGTTGATCGCGGCTAAACTGAACGCGTGCGCGTTGGTTATTGTTTATCGCGTAACGAAAAAGGCACCTTAAAAGGTTAATGCCGATCGTTTAAGGATCAGTTGACCGATCCGGTGGCTCGTGTAAAA